>CALJMY010000155.1 GCA_937981905.1 uncultured Enterobacterales bacterium | reverse complement strand
ACCACGAGAACTCCTGATACAACGAAAAATGATGCGTTTATCGCATCATTAAAAAGGTAAAAAATGGGTAATCGTTGATAGGCTAACGAATAATTCCGCGGTTTGACTCTTGAATAAATGACACAAATGAATCAACATTTTCATCACCAACAGAAGACAATTGTATTAAAGCTTCATCCAATGGTAATTGTTGTTTATAAAGTGTTTTAAAGCCACGACGAATGGCAAGAATACTTTCTTTTTCAAAATTCCGTCGTTTTAGACCTTCTGTATTAATACCTCTTGGAACGCAAGGTTGACCAGCACAAATAACAAATGGAGGAACATCTTGGTTCACAAATGAAGTAGCACCAACAAAAGAATGTGCACCAATTTTTACAAATTGATGTACACCGACCATTCCACCAAGAATAACAAAATCATCAACTTCAACATGGCCAGCCAAATTAACACTGTTGGCCAAAATACATTGGTTACCAATAACACAATCATGTGCAACATGAACATTGGCCATCAATAAATTATCACTACCGATTTTAGTAATACCCTGATCTTGAATTGTTCCACGATGAATAGTAACACCTTCACGAACGGTATTACGATCACCCATAATCAATTGAGTTCTCTCACCAGCATATTTCTTATCTTGGCACTGTTCACCTACTGAAGAAAACTGAAAGAAATGATTACCTTTACCTATTGTTGAAGGTCCTTTAATTACAACATGAGACTCAATGATACAATCATCACCAAGTGTTACGTCAGCACCAATGTAACTCCACGGTCCAACAGTAATGTTATCACCTAGAGTTGCATCTGGATGTATAAAAGCTAAGGGATCTATCACAATTTAATCCTTACGAGCACACATTAAATCGGCACTACATACAACTTTACCATCAACGATAGCTTCGCAATAAAACTTACCAATACCGCGACGTTCTTTCAAATATTCCACATGAATATTCACAACATCACCGGGTACGACTGGTTGTTTAAAACGTGCATTATCAATAGCAGCAAAGTAGTAGAGAGTATCATCAGTTTTTTCAACTGTTTTAAACCCTAATACACCCGTTGCCTGAGCCATAGCTTCGAGTATTAATACTCCAGGCATAATAGGTTTTATAGGGAAGTGCCCTTGGAAAAACGGCTCATTAATTGACACATTCTTTACCGCATGAAGGCTTTTTCCTACTTCATAATCAACAACTTTGTCGATTAATAGAAATGGATAACGATGCGGTAAAAGTTGCATTATTTCATTGATTTCAAGTGGCGATAATTCTTTAGACAAAACTTTCTTCCTGATGCTAATTTAGTACTTAGTAAGTTTAAAGGCGTTTTTCAACAGCTTTTAGACGTTTGGCCATATCATCTAATTGACGATATCGCGCTCCATTTTTTCGCCACTCACGATTAGTTTGTGAAGGCATACCAGACGAGTATACACCAGCCTCAGTAATATTCTTAATAACCATACTCATTCCTGTGATTGTAACATCATCACAAATGGTTAAATGTCCATTTAATCCACAAGCACCACCAATAATACAATTATTACCAATAACAGTGCTACCAGCTATACAACTATTTCCAGCAATTGCGCAGTGATTGCCTAATATAACATTGTGTCCAAGATGAACTTGGCTATCAATAATACATCCATTACCAATAACTGTATCGTCAAGTGCACCACGATCTATAGTAGTTCCTGAACCAATTTCACTATTAGATCCAATATTTACAGCACCAAGCTGAGGTATTTTAAACCATTCACCATTATTAGGCGCGAAACCAAAACCATCAGCACCGAGGACAACACCAGAATGTATAATACAATTGTCACCAATAACAACTCGGTGATAAATACTAACATTTGCCCACACTAAACATTGTTTACCAATGATTACATTTTTACCAATAAAACAGTTAGGTCCAATCACACTATCATCATTAATAATAGCATCATCTTCAATAACGGTATTTGGACCAATTGATACGTTGATTCCAATTTTTGCTTTGGGTGATATAGATGCTAGTGGACTAATATCTTGTGCAGACTTAGGTGTTGTATCTAATAAGTTGGCAAGCTGAGCATAACCTACATAAGGATTATCAAGTAGCAAGGCATTACCGTCAAAACCAATAGCATCAGCTTCTCGCATTATAATTGCGCTAGCTTGGCTTTTATGGATTTGTTCTTTATATTTTGGATTGGATAAAAAAGAAATCTGCCCAGGTTGAGCAGATTTTAGCGTAGCAATACTAGTAACGATAACAGTGTCGTCACCTAATATTCTTGCATCCAATTTTGTTGCTAATTCTAGCAACGTAAATGCATGCTTCATTATTTCGACTTAGCAACTTTTTTAACAACTAATGCTGAGATGTCATCTTTTTTATCAAAAAATGCAACTGCATTTGATTGAAGAATAATGTCATATTTCTTACTTTTAGCAATTTCATTAACCGCTTTTTGAACTTTAAGTAATAATTTATTCTGTTCTTCACCACCACGACGACGCATATCTTCTTCTAAAGCTTTACCTTTAAGCTGGTAATCACTCTTTAAAGACTCTAATTCACGTTGCAAATCTAATTGCTGCTGTTGAGTCATTAATGCGCCATCACGTTGAGCTTTTTCTTGAATATCTTGCATTTTTTTAACAAGAGATTGAATGTTTTCACGACGCTCTTTAAATTCTAATGTAATATTTTCAGTTAATTGCTCACGTTGTGGTAAGCCTTGAAAAATAGCTCCCATGTCAATAACACCAATTTTTTGCTCAAATGCAAAACTTGCAGAACTAAATGTTGCACCAGCTAACATAGCGGCGGTAGATACTGCTGTAACTAACTTTTTCAAAATTATCTCCTTGATAACCATAAATAAAATGGCTTAATTATTATTTTTAAAATGTTGAACCGATATTAAACGTAAATACTTCTAAACGATCATTGCCAACCTGACGTATAGGGCGAGCTAAACTGAAGACCATTGGACCTACAGGTGCTAACCACTGCACTGATATACCGTATGATGCTCTAAACTCATAGGGATCAGAGTAATCATATATTTGTGCAAAGTCAGCTTCATCTAACGAACGATATTCGTCGAAATCAAACTCTGTATCCCAAACGTTAGCCGCTTCAACAAAGAAACTTGTTCTAATTGAACCACTATCTTCAAGAAACGGAGTAGGTACAAATAACTCTAATGTTGCTAAAGCTTGTGCATTACCACCAATAGCATTGAAATCACTTACATCAAGACTGTTTGGATCGCCAAACACTGTCGATGATTGTCCAGTAATAACATCTAATGGACTACCTGTACTTTGTTCCCCATCACTTCGTAAAAATAGTGCTTTAGGGCCAATCGTATTAGATTTAAATCCACGTAAAGAACCACTACCACCCGCTCTAAAGTTTTCATTAAACGCTAATATGTGATCATCACCATTATCTGTTTTTCCATAACCATTAGCATATCCTAGTTTGGCTTTCGCCATTAAAGAAAAACTATGATCTCTAGTTAATGGAAAGTAATGACGTGTTTCAAAATCTATTTTGAAATATTGAGTTTCACTGCCAGGTATGCTCATTTTACCGTTTAAGTTAGTACTAGAGCCACTCGTTGGAAACGTAGAACGATTAAGTGTTACACGACTCCAATTAGCTGATATTTCGATATTATCAAAAGCAATATCACCGTTATCTTCGCCACTGTAAACTTCATAGAATGGCTTAACTTGTTCATATTGCTGAAGGTCTGATATATCATTATGTCGATAAAATAGGCCTAATGAAATACGACTTACTGGATTGATTGGAAAACCAAAATCAACCCCTACACCATAAGATTTATTATTGAAACGTGCTAAATCAGCGCTTCCAGCATCAAATTCCGACCAATAGACACTCGCACCGGCACTAATACCATCATAGGTAAAATATGGGTCACGATAAGATAAATTAAGGCTCTTTTGAGAACGATTGGTATTAAAACTTAAACCAACACGATTACCAGTCCCTAAGAAGTTATTTTGAGTAACACCTAATTGCAAACTTAAACCACCGAAACTGCCGTAACCAACACCAGCATTAAACGAACCAGCTGCAACTTCTTTAACTTTCACTTCAACATCAACACGATCATCAAAGCCAGTAACTGGAATAATCTCAGTTTCAACATCTTCAAAGAAACCTAATCGATTAATAAAGTTTTTAGAACCTTCAACTTTTTGATTACTTAACCATGCGCCTTCAAGTTGACGAATTTCACGTCTTAATACTTCATCTTTTGTTGAAATATTCCCTGAAAAGCGAATTTCGTTAACATAAACTCGAGCACCAGGATCTATATTAAAATTAAGCGTAACTTCTTTCGTTTCATCATCAATTTCTGGAAATGTTGATACTTTAGGAAAGGCGTAACCATAATTACCTAAAAATCGTGATAAACGCTCTTCAGTATAAGTAACACTAGCACCACTATAAGTAGAACCAACACGTGTCGTAACTAAACTTTCAAGAATAGGACGATATTTTTCAATATCACCAATTAAATTAACCTTCTTAACTTTATATATTTCACCTTCATCTAAATTAAGTGTGATATATAATTCTTTTTTGTTAGGTGTCATTGACACTTGTGTACTATCAACATTAAAACGTATGTAACCACGATCTTTATAAAAAGACTCTAACGTTTCTAAATCACCTTGAAGTGTTTGTTTTTGGTATTTTTGGCTACCAAAAATATCCCACCAAGCAGTGTGATCCGTTAATTCAAATCTTTCTTTTAACTCTTCATCAGAGTAAATTTTATTACCAACTAGATTGATTTGTTCAATACTAGCTGCAGCACCTTCTTTAAACTTTAAATTCAACTCAACACGATTACGCGCTAGTGTCGTTACAGTAGCTTCAACACTCGCTGAGTATTTACCAACACTATAATAAAAGTCTTCTAATCCTTTTTCTATCTCTGTTAATACCGTTTTATCAAGCGGCTCACCAACTTTGATTCCTGAGCCGTTCAAACTATCAAATAGTTGCTCATCTTTAAGATCTTTATTGCCGTCAAAATTTACAGAAAAAATAGTCGGGCGTTCTTTCACTTTTATAATCAACAATCCATTATCTTCATATACTTGGATGTTTTCAAAATTAGTTGATCTATAAAGTGATTTTATAATACGAGCAATATCAGAATCATTAACAACATCACCTACTTTCACAGGTGTGTTTAATAAGGCTGCACCTAATGCAACACGTTGTAAGCCTTCAATACGGATATCAGTCACGGTAAATGACTGAGCGGCTATGGAACTAAAACTGGTTCCTAATAAGGCAATGGGTGCCCAAAGTTTTAAAAACTTCATAATTCTGTTTTTATAATCCTAATTTATCGATTTAATTACAATCGTGTAAAATCGTTAAAAATCGCTATGCTCATAAGCATAAACAAAAGTGCTGCACCAATTCGAAAACCTACATCCTGTATTTTTTCCGGCACGGGCTTACCAGTTAAAAGCTCTATAAAGTAATACATCAGATGCCCACCATCAAGTACTGGTAGTGGCAATAAGTTAAATATTCCTAAATTAATGCTAATTAAGGCTAAAAAGCTCAAAAAAGCAACAAAACCATAAGAAGCACTTTGGCCTGCACCTTGAGCTATTGAAATAGGGCCACTTAAATTTTTAACAGATAAATCACCTGTTAACAGTTTCCCGAACATATTAACGCTTAATGTTGTTAGCGCCCATGTTTTTTCAGCACCAACAATCATAGCATCTATTACACCGTATTTTAGCGTCACTGTATTCTCTGGTGACCAAGGTGCAGTAAATGGTGCGATTCCCGCATAACCAACCTCATTACCTTTATTATCTACTTTTAGCTTTGGAAATAACGTTGTATTAATTTCTTTACCATTTCTTTGATAGACCAATGCTATGGAAGTTCCATGGCTTTGTTGAATTAATGTAGCAAAGTTGTCCCATTGATTAATTTTGATTCCATTAGCACTAATTAAAACATCATTAACCATCAGTCCAGCTTGCTGTGCTGCTGAAGTTTTAACTATTTGAGCTATTTTTAATGATACAGCTGGGCGGTATGGTATTAATCCAAATGAATTAATAGGGCTTTGTTGTTGTGGATCAAAAGACCATTTACTTAAATCTATGTTTTTAGTTTTTACAACATCATTCGTTAGTGATCCATAAGTAATCGTTGTTGATTGCTGACCAATTAAACCAACAATAGCATGATTTACATCTTGCCAATGCTGAACAGGCGCACCATTAATAGATTTAATAAGAGTACCTTTTTCCATCATCAAATCACTTGCGATTGAATTAGGAGCAGTGCTATCAATAACCGGTTTTATAGAACTTACACCTATAAAATACATTAGCCACAATGCAGCGATAGCAAAAATAAAGTTAGCCAGTGGACCAGCAATAACAATAGCAATACGAGCAAGTACAGGTTTACGATTAAATGCCCCATGCTGTAATTCCACAGGTACTTCTTCAACTCGCTCATCAAGCATTTTTACATATCCGCCCAGTGGGATAGCACACAAAGTATATTCAGTACCGTCTTTACCTACTTTACGTAATAAGACTTTGCCAAAACCAATTGAGAAGCGCTGGACGATTACACCACAACGCCTTGCTACCCAAAAATGGCCATACTCATGAAAAGCAACGAGTATGCTTAATGCGATAATGAAAAACCCAATATTACGCAGAATATCAATCATAGTGAAAAGTCTCGCTGAATTAATTGACTAGCTAACAAGCGAGATTGTTTATCGACAGACAATATACTCTCGATACAGTTGGCCTTTTCAACTGCCATCTTCATCAATACTTGCTCATTTAATTTAGCAATATCAGTAAATTTAATGTTTTTATTTAAGAAAGCAGCAACACTTATTTCATTAGCAGCATTTAACGCAGTAGTAGCACCTTGCCCCATGTAACAAGCATCAATGGCTAATTTTAAGCAGGGAAAACGCTGGTAGTCAGGTTCGAAAAAGCTAAAGTTAGAAAGTTGGCTAAAATTTAATGGCGCAACACCAGCATCAATTCTATCAGGATATGCCATAGCATAAGCAATAGGCGTTCGCATGTCAGGATTACCCATTTGAGAAATGACAGAACCGTCTATATATTGCACCATCGAATGAATAACACTTTGCGGGTGTATAACGACTTCAATTTGATCTATGGATGTATCAAATAACCATCGGGCTTCAATATATTCCAAGCCTTTATTCATCATAGTGGCTGAATCAACTGATATTTTACGTCCCATAGACCAGTTAGGATGGGCACATGCTTCATCGGGCGTTACATCATCTAATTCATTAAGGGCTTTAGTTAAAAAAGGCCCACCAGAACCAGTTAATAATAACTTTTCAATACCGAGACTTTTAAGTCCACAATAACCTAATTGCTCTTGAGCTTGTGATGGAAGGGATTGAAATATCGCGTTGTGTTCACTATCTACCGGTACTAAAACAGCACTCGATTGACGTAATTCATTAATAAATAACTGGCCAGACATGACCAGTGATTCTTTATTTGCTAGTAATATACGCTTATTAGATCGAATGGCAGCTAATGTTGGCAACAACCCTGCTGCACCAACAATAGCAGACATAACAACATCAACGCGTTCATCACTACATATATCACTTAATGCATCAATTCCAGTTAATACAATAGTTGCAGTACCTAATAGTATAGATAATTCTTTCGCGGCCTGCTCGTTGACTAATACAGCATAAGTTGGTTTAAACTCATGACATAATTTAACCATTTTTTCGACGTTATTATTTGCCGCTAATGCAAACACTTGATAAGCGTTTTTGTTACGCCTTATGACATCAAGTGTTGAATCACCTATAGAACCAGTAGCGCCAAGAATCGATATACTTTGCATTACGCCACCAACAATAAATAACCTAACGCAAACACAGGAATAGCAGCTGTTAAGCTGTCAATACGATCTAAAATCCCACCATGTCCCGGTAATAAAGTTCCACTGTCTTTAATATTACTATTACGTTTAAACATACTTTCGCTTAAATCACCAAATACAGAAACAAATGCAGTCACAAAAACCAAAAGTAATAATGGAATTAATTCAACATTATAAAAATAAGATTGAGTTAATACGATTGTACACATTGCAGTAACCAAGCCGCCCAGCATTCCTTCGAGTGTTTTACCTGGACTAACATTAGGCATTAATTTTTTACGCCCAAGACTACGGCCAACAAAATAAGCACCAACATCGGCGCCCCAAACCATGACGAAAACACTAACAATAAGAATGCCACCTAACAATGGATCATTGTGATAGCCATAACTGCGCAAAGCAATCATACCGATCCAAAAAGGAATCAGTGTTAATTGGCCAAATAGACCTTTATAAAATTCACTGTTATTCCAAAACCCGTTAGCTTTAGGGTACAAGAATATTAGCGCAATACTGACACACCACCATAAAGCAGCAACAATTAATACCGATTGATAAATGGGATGCAATTGACCTTGATTCCAAATATGCTCAATTGGCACTAACAACAATAAGGCCGTCATCAATATAGTAAGAGAGAGTGTAAACACAATTCTGTATAGCTTATTTGAGTATTCTTGGCCTTTAGGCGGTAAAAAAGCACCCCATTCCCAAGCCCCTAATAAGGTGACAAATGCAGCAAAAAATGGGAATAACTCTAATGGTAAAAATAACACACCACCTAAGGCCAAAGGGGCCAAAATAACGGCAGTAATAATTCGTTGTTTTAACAAAGTTCTATCCTTTCTTATTCTTTTAATGGCGTAGTTAATTGTTCACTAGTACAACCAAAACGACGTTCAATATGTGCGAAGTCAGCTAAAATATTGCACAATTCTTGTTCGTCAAAATCTGGCCATAATGTTTGAGAAAAATGTAATTCTGCATAAGCAGATTGCCACAGTAAAAAATTGCTAATTCGGCAATCACCACCGGTTCTTATCATTAAGTCTAGTGGGGGAAGATGAGCAGTACAAATATGTTCATTAATAGCATCTTCTGTAATGTCATCAGCTGAAATTTCACCAAGTTCTACTTTTTTAGCTAATGCTATACACGATTGAGTTATATCCCAACGACCACCATAATTAGCAGCAACATTAAGCATTAATCCTGTATTTTTAGATGTTTTATCTTCTGCTTTTGCTATTTTATTTTGTAACTTTTCACTAAAACGACTTAAATCACCAATAATTTTAAGTCTGACATTATTACGATTAAGTTTATTCACCTCACGAGACAATACCGTGAAGAACAACTCCATTAATAATGAAACTTCATCAGCAGGTCTCTGCCAATTTTCACTACTGAAAGCAAATAAAGTTAGTGATTGAATTTTTAATTCACTTGCTACTTTCACTGCCTCACGAACACGATTAACACCGGCTTTATGCCCCATAACACGGTGTTTACCTTGTCGTTGTGCCCAGCGCCCATTGCCATCCATAATAATAGCAATATGATGCGGTAACTTGTCAGTTAACATCAATTGGGTTTTTAACTGGTCGCTCATTCTCACTCCATAAGCCTAGCAGAACAATAATATTGTCCGTAATAACAAAAACGCTGTGTAGTTTAACCTATCACAGCGTTTCACTTCATGCTATTTCAGCATCAAGGTGTTAATTATACTTCCATTAACTCTTTTTCTTTTTCAGCTAATAACGAATCCATATCTTTAATATATTTATTTGTTAATTCCTGAATTTGCTCTTCGCCCTTACGCGCATCATCTTCACCAACATCTTTATCTTTCTCTAAAGATTTGATATCGCCATTAGCATCACGACGAATGTTACGTACAGCAACACGGCCTTTTTCAGCTTCAGCGCGAACAACTTTAATTAAGTCTTTACGACGTTCTTCAGTTAATGGTGGTAAAGGGATACGAATTAATGCACCAGCAGAGTTAGGGTTTAGTCCTAAATCTGAACTCATTATTGCTTTTTCTACAGCTGCAATCATTGTGCTATCAAATACTGTTATTGTTAACGTACGAGCATCACCAACACCAACATTACCAACTTGGTTTAATGGTGTATCTGCACCGTAATAAGGAACAGTAATTGAGTCTAATAAACTCGGGTGAGCACGACCAGTACGTACTTTTTGCATTTGAGTTTGAAGTGCTTCTACACTTTTACCCATACGTGTTGCTGCATCATCTTTAATTTCGTTAATCACGTTAATATTCCTAATATTTATGGTCGTTAAATTTTGCTTTTTTCTAGTTTATGGATAAGTGTACCAGTTTCCTCACCCATGATAACACTGCGCAATGCACCTGGCTTATTCATGTTAAATACACGAATTGGCATATTGTGGTCACGTGCCAATGTAAATGCGCTCAAATCCATTACTTTTAATTCTTTTTCTAATACTGTTGAATAGTCAATTTCTTTAAACATTTCTGCTTCAGGATTTTTCACAGGATCAGCTGAATAAACACCATCTACTTTAGTACCTTTTAAAACAACATCTGCTTCAATTTCAATACCGCGTAAACACGCTGCTGAATCTGTTGTAAAGAATGGGTTACCTGTTCCAGCTGAAAATATAACAACGCGTCCTTCTTTGAGCAAGCTGATTGCTTCGGCCCAATTATAAGAATCACACACACCTTTTAAATCAACAGCAGACATTAAACGAGCATTAACATAAGCACGATGCAGAGCATCACGCATCGCTAAGCCATTCATTACTGTTGCAAGCATACCCATTTGGTCGCCAACAACACGATTCATGCCTGCTTGTGCAAGACCTTCACCGCGGAAAATATTACCACCACCTAAAACGATACCAACTTGAACACCTAATTCAATTAACTCTTTAATTTCTTGAGCCATACGATCAAGTACTTTTGGATCAATTCCAAAACCTTGCTCACCAACAAGTGCTTCGCCACTTAACTTTAATAATATACGACGGTAAGTCGGTTTTGGATTTGCAGTCATTCTATTTACCTTTGCGAGAGTAGCTATTTAATTGATTTCAAACATCATACTAGAGTTTGAAATAAGCATATTGGAACTATCATACTTAATTTACGTTTTATTACTTATAAAATAATAAAACGTAAATTAAGACTTTATCTTAAAAAAGACCGAAGCATAGCATCGGCCTTTTATTTCGTCGACAACAAAAGT
>CALJMY010000154.1 GCA_937981905.1 uncultured Enterobacterales bacterium | reverse complement strand
AGCTTTACTTGATCGTTAAATATCAACGGATCATTCATACCACTTAAGATCGAAGACATTAATTGATTAATAGAATTCGTATGTTGGTCGTAATGTCCTATTACCTGTACGTAACTCATTTCTGACATATTCTATTCCCTTCTTAGCACTTGAATTCGAACTTAAATTCAAGAAATTAATCACTTAGTTATGTATTTATTAATTATGTATCAGCAATATATATGCCAGCGAATAACCGTTATATGACCATTTATGCGCACCATGTTGGTGCTAGATAGATATTATTAACGAATTAATGCTTGTTATGAGTCAATTGAGGTTATTAATATTATCAATGATTTAATGGCTATAAAAATAAGAAGATGAGTATAAAATTTTTATTACCTAGCATTCTCAATAAACTCGCACACCTCTTTCATAGGACCTAAAACTCGTGGAGTAGGGCGGTGAAGTATTTTTGCGTTTGGATAGTAAATTTGTTTATTTTTAACTGCAGGTAAAACGTCCCATTGATTCCAATTAAATAGCTCATGACTTCGTGTTTGAGTATCATCAGGGATTAAAATAATCTCTGCTTTTGAGAGTAATATATTCTCTGTACTAATTTTAGGGTATGGGCTTGTAGCATCGTGAAATACATTGATTCCACCACAACGTGTAATGAATTGATTAATCCAACTGTTTTTACTAATAGTCATTAATGGCTTTGACCACAATTGGTAAAACGTTTTTACTGGTTTTCTGTCTTGATATTTTTGGGTTAATATCTCAAGTTCTAATTCAAACTTTTTAGCTACTGTTTCTGCTTGTTTTTGATGACCTGTCACTTTGCCCAGCAGGCGTAAATCGCTCGCGATAGCGTTTAATGTTTGAGGATCTGAATTGACAACATTAAAACCTAATTTTTTAATCTGTTCGACTTGGTTAATTTTATTATTACTTGACCAAGTTACTATTAAATCAGGTTTTAAGCTGATGAGTTTCTCTATGGTGATACCACGATGATCGCCAATTTCTTCAATCTTTTTAGCCGCATCAGGATAATCAGAATGCGTAATAACTCCAACAATTTTTTCACCAGCGCCAATAGCGTAAAGTAACTCTACAGAATGAGGCGACAAGGCAATAATTCTTTGTGGATATTCGGTAGTTTTTTCACTTGCTTGTTCTATTGTATTTGTTAACAGTGAACTGACCAAAATTGAACTGGCGAAAAGCGAATTAGTAATGAATGCGCTTGAACATAACGCACTCACCATTAAGCAGTTTCTTATACTTTTAATAATCAAAACCAATCCGAGCTTTTACACCGTTTTCAAATGCATGACGTGTTGGTTTTACTTCACTAATCGTATCAGCAATTTCTAGTAATGAACGATGACATGCTCGGCCAGTAATGATTATGTGTTGCATCGGTGGACGATTTTTAATAGCGCTAATCACTTCTTCACAATCGATATAACCATAGCTAACCATATAAGTTATTTCATCAAGTAAGACTAAATCTAAAGACTCATCTTGTAGCATTAATTTTGCTTGTTGCCATGCCGCTTGAGCTGCTTCTGTGTCTAATTCTTTATCTTGAGTATTCCATGTAAAACCAGTACCCATTACGTGGAATTTAACGCCTAACTTCTCTAATACATTACGTTCACCACAAGGCCATTTACCTTTTACAAATTGAATAACACCTGCTGTTTGATCGTGGCCAACTGTACGCAATACAGTACCGAATCCGGCGGTACTTTTACCTTTACCGTTACCTGTAATAACCATGAAGATGCCTTGCTCTTTAGTCGCTTTAGCTACTTTAGCATCAATACCTTCTTTGATTTTTTGTTGGCGTTTTTGATGTTTTTCTTTTTTTAGATCGTCGATATCGCTCATGAAGTGTTCCTTAATACGTGTAGTAAGTGAGTAATGTGAGGTAGATAATTAACTCACTTATTTGTTGTGCTTGGCCTAACAAGTCACCCGTATAACCACCGAGTTGTTTGTTATACCACAACACTAGAAGTTTGCGGGTTAACAGTAAAACAGCAATTAATAATACAGCGGCACCCAATGGTAATAATGCCAAGGGTATTAAGCCTGTTAATAATAAAATAATGATTTCAGTTGAGCTTTGTTGTTCGGTCATTGGTTTGACTTTACTGGAATCTATATCGCGTACATAACGCTGATTGAATATGAGACTCACCGCCAAAACTCGGCTAAGGCTATGGCCACAAAGTAATGCGATAATAATTAAACTTAGCTCATTAATAAAAGGAAAGTCAAAACCAAAAGTAGGTAAGGAGATATTCCCAAACTCAACTAATGCGATAAGCAATTGATACTTTAAAAACAAGCTTAATATAAGCGCGAGCGATCCATACGTACCAACGCGTGAATCTTTCATAATGGTAAGCTTTTGTTCTAATGTCCAACCACCGCCGAAACCATCCCATGTATCTGCTAGGCCATCTTCGTGAAAACCACCAGTGAGAATAATCGTAGCGATCATAGATAGTAATATAGCAATAGAACTTGGCCACAATGTGTTACTTGCAAACCACACACTAGCACCAACTATACCTACCATTAATCCGACAAGACCATAATATCGACTAGCTTGGTTTAACCAATGTTGCTGAAAATCAGGAATGTTTTTAATCGGAATACGTGTAAAAAAACCAACAGCTATACGCCACAAACGCCATTGGTGCTCAATATTATTACGTAAACTCATTATGGTTGTTCAACCGTAATATTGGCTTGTTCAAAACTTGCCATGTTGTTATAAAACGCTAATGCGCTTTTAAGTAAGGGTAATACTAATGGACAGCCACTACCTTCACCAAGTCGTAAATTAAGGTCTAACACTGCGCTAGCGTTTAATTCTTTGAGCATCAGTTGATGGCCAAGTTCTTTTGAACAATGGCTAAATATCATGTAATCACGAGCATGCGGTGCCATTTTACACGCGATAAGTGCGGCGGCACTTGAAATAAAGCCATCAACAATGATGACTTTTTGGGCTTGTGCTATAGCGAGCATAGCGCCAACCATTTGTGCTATTTCAAAACCACCAAGTAGTGTTAATACGGTTTTAGCGTTAGGTTGGTTATCTTCTGGCTGCTTATCTTGATTTAAACTGTTTTCAGAAAAATTGTCTTTGTGTAACAGCGTTGCTTGTTTAATAATTTCTTTTTTACGTTGCACGGTTATTTCATCAACACCCGTACCTTGACCAACACAAAGATCAATCTCATGACCTGTTAATACATGCATAATTGCAGCGGCAGAGGTTGTATTACCAATACCCATTTCGCCAATGCCAATAATATTACTACCATTATTCATTATTTCTTGAGCTATTTTCGCGCCTTGTTCTAAACCTTGGTTTGTTTGCTCAAGAGTTAATGCTGATTGAGTATTAAAAGGTTTAGTCATGCTGCCTAATCGTTGTTTGATTAGCATGTCATGATTTGGTTGTTCAGCGACCGTACCGCAATCAATGACTTGTAATGCCATATCATTTTGAGTACAAAAAACATTAATCGCAGCACCGCCATGACAAAAATTGGCAACCATTAATCCAGTAACTTCAGCGCCAGCAATTGACACACCTAACTCACTCACACCATGATCTCCCGCAAAAACCAATTGCGTAGGTTTGGTTAATTGTGGATTATTAGCACCTAAAATTAACGCAAGTTGCATCGCTAATTCTTCTAGCTTCCCCAATGAGCCGACAGGTTTAGTTTTGTTATTAATAGTGTGTTCAATATCTATTTTAGACAACGTTGCTAGTGGCTTAATGTTAAACATGAGTTCTCTTTTTACTTAATCTTAGCGCTTAATCTATTCGTATTTTAATATATTAGAGCTTTGATATAAAAGTTAATATTGGCGTCGTTGCTTTAAAATAAGTAAGAAAAAGACGCTACCAATGGCGCTGGTTATAATGCCCAACGGAATTTCTTGATTTTCAATCATAGTACGAGCAGCTAGGTCTATTAAAATCATAAAGGTCGCGCCCATTAAAGCAATAATTAAATAATTATTAAGTTGTCGCTGACCTAAGGTTAATCTCACAATATGAGGGATTAATAAACCTACGAAAGCTATACCGCCAGCGTTTGCAACGATGACGGCACATATTAATGAACTCAATATAAGCATTAACAATCGAACAATTGATACATTTACGCCTAAAGTAGTGGCATTTTCATCACCACTTGAAATCGCTAATACTTGTTTTGAATACGCGAAAAACATCACAACACTAACGCCGATAATAATAGCTGGAGCCCATAGGTTTTCCCACTGCGCTTG
>CALJMY010000153.1 GCA_937981905.1 uncultured Enterobacterales bacterium | reverse complement strand
AGGCCGTTATTTACATCGTCAATTATTTTTAAGATGTAATTACTGGGGTCTTGGCCATCAAACACTAATTTGTAAACGTGTTTTTGAATTTCTTGTGCAAGTTCTGTCCAATCACTACGAACACTTTCTAATCCTTTAAATACCAATGAATTGTCATTATCACTATTGTATAACAACCCTGCATAACGCTTTTTGCTACCAAGCTCAGAACCACGAATAGTTGGCATAACAAAACGTGTGTAGAGGGTTTCAAACTCTAATTCTAAGTAACAGGGGATATCGAATTCTTGTTTTATTTTTTCTTGTAAACGTTGGTTAATCTCTTTAGCTAATTCACGACCAATCTCGTTTGCTCGATCACTTGTAACATTATCGCCAATTAACACAAAAACAGAATCGGTATCGCCATAAATCACATTATACTTTTCTTCAATCCACTGTGCTGTTTGTTGAATAATCTGATGACCGCGCATGGTAATAGAGCTAGCAAGACGTGTATCGTAAAAACGACAGCCTCCTGAACCTAATACACCATAAAACGAACTCATTATTATTTTGATCGCTTGTGATCGTGCAGAGTCTTTATCTTTTTTTGCTTGGTCACGTTGTTGCCACAAATCGGTGATTATTTGCGGTAAGAAGTGCTTATCTCGAGAAAATTTTGCTTGTTTAAAGCCATCAATGGCGTTGTCTGGCGAATTTAACCCTTCGACTAATCCCATAGGATCAACTTTAAAAGTACGAATGATCGATGGGTACAGACTTTTAAAATCAAGCACTAATACATTATCGTAAAGGCCGGGTTTAGAATCCATCACATACCCCCCGGGACTGGCTAAGCCACCATCGGGTGGTAGGTTTGGCGCAATATAGCCAGCGCGGTGAAGTTTGGGTAAATATAAATTAGTAAAGGCTGCAACAGAGCCACCAACGCGATCGAGCAATAATCCGGTGAGTTGGCTTCTAAATATTAAGAAATCTAATAATTTGGTGTGTTTGAATATATCGTTAACTAACGCACAATCTTCAAGGTTGTAGGCTGCAAGAGCAGGTTTGTCGTGGGCAA
Organism: uncultured Enterobacterales bacterium; assembly: GCA_937981905.1. Taxonomy (GTDB): domain Bacteria; phylum Pseudomonadota; class Gammaproteobacteria; order Enterobacterales; family Psychrobiaceae; genus Psychrobium. Next base: position 3,640 of record CALJMY010000153.1, on the reverse strand, counting down.
AATTATGATTAATTTCTGCCATGCGATCATGGACATTTTCGGCCAGTTTTCCGCGGTTTAATAAGGCATTAGCGACAAAATCGAGACTAAAACTAGCAAATTGATGCGTTGCTGATTTAAGTGAGTCGATGCCATCAACCACTACGCGTCCATTTAAACTGACATAACCATTATTATCGGTGTTTGAATCGCGCCAATGTGCAAAGCTTTGACCACGCCCCAATCGAAGTTTTTTACCATGGTAAATAGCCCGTTTAATTAGTAGTCTAAAATCAAAATTAATAACATTCCAACCAATAATGAGGTCAGGATCAATATGCATGATTTCAATTTCTAATTGTTCGAGTAACGCGGCTTCGTCATCTACCCAATGAATATAATTGTGACTTGATTGCGGCTCGCCAACCATGATGACTTTTTGATAAGACTCGCTATGCAAACCTACGGAATATAACAATCCTTTTTCAGAACATTCAATGTCTAATGAAATGACATTTAAAGACGGAATATAATCACTAGGACGAATTTTAACATCAACATATTCTGTATAGCCTTGGTGCTCGATAGCGCGTCCTGAAAACTCTAAACTACCGCAAATAAAACGTTCCATCAGATAGCGTTGATCAAGCCTAAAATCACTTTCATAGGTCATAATGAGTGCTTGTTTTAGTAAGTAACTAGCACTTCGAGATTGGCTTATATTGTTAAAATAGATAGCTGAGACAGGTTTTAAATCGAAGTTTTTGAAATCAAGATGTTTAATATTAAATGCGATGTTTTCATCATGCAACGCCATTGACGCAAGTTCACTATTTTCAGTTGCAATGAAAAATACAGGTTGTTGTTTATTGATGGTTAATTTTACAGGGCCTTGATCTGTTGCAAGCCAGCAATGGATGAAGGGCTGGCCTCCAATATCAATTGATTGTTGAGTTAACAGAAACCCATGCTGTGAATGCGCAGTTGTCATAGCTGTAGTGAGATAAACCAATAAAATCTTTAATGAAGGAGTATACGCCGGAAGTTTTTATATTTCGAGTGATTATCATGCTCTAATTATATTAATGATGGGCTTATTAATCTATGCTGTTAAGGTTCAACATGTACTTGTGACTACGTCAATAATAGGCCTAGTATTGGGCGCAGTAGATTGATTATAGCGTATAAAGCATTGAGTCCTAAGACTACCAACATCATCATCATCAGCCCCATGCCAGTATAACCATGCGTTGATAGATTGACTTCTTCTACTATTCCATTCATGGTCGTCAGCACGATCTCCTGCGTCTATTTCAAGAGATGCTTGAATCCCACCAGTTCTAGCTGATGGATAACCATAGACAACATCAATAGTTTCTCCATTAACTGTAATTTGTGCTGCTGAAGAGCCTTCTACGCCTTGGATAACCGATTTCACATAAACTAATGTTGCAGCACTATTGATAGTTCCCTCTAAGCTTTCCATTGATGCAATAATAGCTTCAGAACGAAAGTCTACAAATTTAGGAGCCGCTGAAACAGCTAAAATTCCTAGAATTACAATAACAATAATTAATTCTATTAAAGTAAAACCATCACTCTTTTTTAAATGCATAACGTAAATCCAACCTTGGAAAGTATCTTATTGATTCATTTATGAATCGCTGTACGTATTTCTTTTTATCGAGGCATTATTTATTTTTATGATTGTTACGTCAATAACAAAATTTCACCTTAGATTTCGATACTATATTATAACGTTCTATCAAGTGTTCTATGAGGATGTCTTGTTACGCATTTCTATGTTGTTGGATAGTCACTTAAAAATGATTAAATTGTTTTATTAAGTTCAAATAGGTAGGATATATTTACTTTAACAAGCATCAAAAATCAGGGATTGTACTAATATGGACGTTGTAAAATATACACCGCTAACAGACTTATTATACAAAGCGAATAGTCATGATAACCCCCTTACATGGCCATTATTGAGTTTGTTAAAAGAGAAACCACAGCATTGGAAAGTTCACTATTTATTCATCGAATTAAAAAAGAAAGGGTTACTTGGCCAGCTTGATGAGGATGAGAATAAAGACTTATTCAAGTGTAATTTCTTAACGATGAATGCTTTATTTCAATTACAAATCACGCTTCTTCCTAACGAATGGTTACAAGTGCAATCTATGGACATTTTTTTGTCACCTCATGTACCTCAACAGGTTGAAGTTGAATTGAGTTATGATTCATCACTTCGTGATTATTATTTGGATTGGAATAATTATGATACTAGTGGTGATTTGATTAAAGAAATGCTCGAATCATTTTGGAATAAATACAATAATTACATTGGCGATGATAGGGTAATACTGGTTGGCCGCGAGCAGGCGTTAAAAGTATTTGGTCTTGAAAGTGATGCTACTGCCAAAGAGATTCGTAGACGATGGCGTCAATTAGCACTTAAACTTCATCCTGATAGAGAAGGTGGTAACAGCGAGCTATTTAGACAAGCTTGTAACGCTTGGCAAACGCTTAGATTAGAACCAGAAAGTATTCCTGCTTAAATTCCCTATAACAAATTATCTATAATAAGTTAGGCATTACTCTGAATGCTATGAACACTGTAAATTATGCCATTTCCTGCCTGTGCGACTTAATAATATAAAGAGCGCAGGAGCGAGTAATAACATCGGTATACTTAACACGTAAATATCATTTAATGGTGTTCTTTGTATTAACGCAATTAATAGTCCTGCACCACTCATTTGAATTACGCCAAGTAATGCTGCTGCCGTGCCTGCTCTGTCGCCAAAAGGTGCTAATGCTTTTCCGGCTGCTGCGCCTAAAACAAGTGCAAATCCAATAGATGAAAATATAATAGGTAGCATAAATGCCCACGCGCTTGGCCAAGGTTGAAGTGCCAGCATCATTATGCCTGCTAGCACTAAAACGCTTAGTCCTAAAACAAGTGCGTTAAAACTACCAATGCGATCCATTAATTTGGGTGCTAATAAACTAGCCGCAATATTAAACACGGCATTAAAACCAAACCACTGCGTAAATTGCGTCATGGTTAATCCTAAATCTTCCATGAGATAAACAGGAGCCGAAGTTACATACGCTAAAATAACTGCCATCGCCATTAAACACATTAGGCTATGAAATAAGAAAGTTGGGTGTAATAAAATGCTTTTATAAATAGTCCAACTTAATAAATTTTTAGATACTTTGGTGTCGTTAGGGCGTGTTTCTTTCATCGAGGTACAGATTGTAACCAATCCTAATATGCCAAAGAACAACATGAAACTAAAATTGCTACGCCAACCAAATTCACTAGTTAGCCAACTACCTAATATTGGTGCTAATGCTGGTATAAAACAAATGGCGCCATTAAGGTAACTTATCATTCGGCCACTTTTTTCAGGACCAAAACTGTCCCGTACACATGAAAATGCGGCTACTGATGTTGCACATGCCCCTAGCCCTTGGCAAAAACGTGCGATTAGGAAATATTCGATATTGGTTGCTAGATAAGCTGCACCAGCGCAAATGATATAGACAATAATACCAAGGATCGCAATAGGTTTTCGGCCATAACGATCGGCTAATGGCCCTGCAAATAACTGTCCCAAGCCAAGACTAACAATAAACCATGTAACAGTGT
>CALJMY010000152.1 GCA_937981905.1 uncultured Enterobacterales bacterium | reverse complement strand
ATAAATCTTTTGTAATTATTAAATTACCAACTTCATCACCAACCAACGCCCTACTCTCCCTCTCTTCCAAATCACCCAACAACACCCCAGCAAAGCTCATGCGTTTCAAATGCGTAACCGTAAATCCTTGATTAGCACACATGCGCCTAATTTGGCGATTTAAGCCTTGGGTTAAGCTAATTTCAAAGGATAAATCATTAATAAGGGAAATCTCACATGACTGTGTTTGTTTGCCTTTGATGGTGATTGGCTCGTTCATTTTGGTAATGAAAGCGTCAGTTAATGTGCCATTACCTTGTTGTACATTGTAAAACGAAGGCGTGACGGTGACTTTATAACATTTGGACTGTTTAAACTCGGGAGACAATAATTGGTGAGTAAGCGCGCCATCATTAGTTAACAACAATAAACCGCAGGAGTCTTTATCAAGGCGGCCGACAGGGAATAGGCGTTCGGGGCTTAACTTGTTTAACACATGTATTAAGCTGTGAGGATCGTCTGCTTGTAAATTACAGTCAATGCCTACAGGCTTGTGGTAGATGTAATATTCAAAATTAGTTGACGTGGTTAATCGCTTTCCTTCAACAACAATTTCATCGCTTGAAGAAACAAAGGTTAAATGACCTGCTGGCTGATTATTTACAACAACCAGATTATCATCAATTAGTCGAGATGCTTGGCGGCGCGAGCAATGCCCCGCCATGCTGATAAACTGTGCTAATCGCAATGTTTAACTCTCACTACTCTTAACTCTCTACCCCTCACTATTGGCATCTTATTCTTAGAGCTAACGAGCAGGTTTAATAACGTTTTTATCAAGAGTATTAATAACAAGATTAACTGGCTAAAATTTTAAGCGGCAATGACAATGCGCCATTATCAGTTTGACCTAGCAACCAAATAATCGCTGATAAACCACCGACGGTAACTACATACCACACCGTTGACACAATCTGACCATAACGATCAAGTGGTAATAAATTAGTATGATGGCGTTGTTTATATTCAAAGATAATTTCTAACGAACCAATCGCTAAAAAGAAACCTAGTAACGCTAAACCAAAGTAATAACTGATAAATACACCTAACGCAGCGCCCATGATACAAGCGATTAATCCAATTTTTGAGTTAATTGAAAACGCGATGCTTTTAAGCACATGCCCACCATCGAGTGGTAAAATAGGTAATAAATTAAAGAGATTAAGGAAGGCGCTAAAGACAGCAAGACCCGCTAAAATTTCAATATCTGTTATCCAATAGCCAATTAAACAAGCAATTGACAAGACCAATCCAAAAAATGGTCCCATGATAGAAATAACAACATTTTGCCAACGCGTATTTAATTTATCATCGCTAACCGCAAGGCCGCCAACAAATGGAATTAAGTAAATTCCCTTGGTTTTCATGCCGAAGTATTTCATCGCTTTAATATGACCATATTCATGCCATACTAAACAAAAAATAAGCGCGATGGCGAATTGAATCGAAAATAACCAGCTATAAGCAGCTAACGAACCAGCGGCTAACAATACTTTGATTACTTTTGCACTTTTAAATAATTTAAGAGCAAGTCCTACTACGCCTATCGAACTAAACTTCATTGGTTTTTTAGGACCTTCGATAACTTCACGTTGCTCAATCGTTTTACTGGTTACCACATCTTGTGCAACAACTTCGCCATTAACAGTCAGCTCATATTTAAGCTCAAATGGCTGCCATGTTAAATCAACAGATAATGTCACTAGAATCGTTTCAACATCAATTTTGTCAACTGGTTCTTGTTCAAGCGAACCGTCTTGTACAGGAGATTGTTCGCCCTCAGTAGTTATAGGCTTAGCTGTTTGCTGTGTTAGTTCAAATTCATGAACATTCGAATCAGCTAACTGGCTATCACTCGCTGTAATTTGGCTTACGCAAACATCACCCCAAATCAGTTGTTGCCAACCAGCCATTGAGCCTTCAAGTTTAAGTGGTTTACCGAGTAAATCGAGTGTAATTAAATGCACAAAATACCTATCTTTTTAAAATGATTTTTACGTTTTATTAAATATTCTAAACTGCTTCATCAAATTGTTGCTTAAGTGAATCCCAACAAGCTACCACTAAGATTTTATCAGGTGGGCTGAGTTCATTCTTAGTATAAGCGTTGTCTAAGCTTGCTGTCATTTTTGTCATAAAGCTTTCAAAGTTGTCATTAATATCGATACAACCTTGAAGAATTAGATCTAAGTGACCTTGTAAATAACCACTAGCGAATAGACGATCATCATCGCCGTTTTCAAGAATATCGGCAACAAAGGCTTCAACGATTTGTTCTGTTTGAGTTAATTCCATGAATTATTTTCTCATCTTAAATATATTAAATTAATCGGGATTTTTCATTTGAACCATCACGTAGTCATTATAACCCGTGGTGACTTTTACAAAGCCGCTCAGTTCATTGTCTAAATTGACATCACCGGTATCAACCAATAATGGGCGCTGTGCTAGCGCTTCTAATTTCGTTTTGGTGGCGACAATAATAATATTGTCTAAACCTATTGCACGTATCACATCTGGACTTAATTGTTGATTACCACGCCCAAATACATGACCTTGCCCGCCAATTAACGTTACGACCAATGTAACTTGTCCCTGCTCATCCCTATTCTCATTGAGGTGCTCATTTTTATGCTTATTGATAAGACTAAGCAATTGTTGTTCATTCACATCACTTGCAATCAGTTCTTCGTTTAACACCACATCAACGCCTAATAACGTGTTATCAAGCCCCATTTCTTCCATGATAAATTGTGTGGTTGAACCAGAACCCATAATGACTAATTTGTCTTCAACGGCGCGAATAACATCAGCGGCAATGTCTGTTAACACGAGTTCGTCCGACTCTTTACCGCCCATTTTCACGGCTTGCATATAGGTTAGTTCAGCAGGAACCAGCATTTCACCGTAACGTTTTGCTTTAACAATGCCATCACGAAATAATGACTCGTCGATGTCCATCACATCACGTCCCATCACGCTAACTAACTGATTAGTAACCATCAGTTCAAGTACTTTGCCGGCAGCACTTGGCGTAATAGCGTAAACACCTGAATGAATTTTTACCCCTGCAGGAATACCAAGGACAGGGAAATTATCACCAACAGCGCTGTAAATATTACGTGCTGTGCCATCACCGCCAACAAATACAATACAATCGACGCCACGTTCTTTCATCTGTTTAGCTGCATCAAGCGTGTGTTGCTCACTCGTGCTATGTAGAGATTGTGTTATTTCATCAACTGTAATGCATTCATGAGAAAAGCCTAAGCTTTCACACAAACTTTGCCCCATGTTTAATGGCGCAGTGATTATGTGAACATCTGATTGATAAGGAATTAACGCACTTAACGCAATTCTTGCACGATCATTGGATTTAGCTTTCGCGCCTAACGCAATAGCTTCATCAATCACATTATCACTACCTTTTAACGCAACAGAGCCGCCCATCCCTGCGACAGGATTAATAATTAAACCGATATTAAACATTAGCAATTCCATTATTCGCTAACTCAGTAGTTAGTTCACTATTGAGAGCAGAGGTTGATACGTTTGATTGGTAATTAAGACGTTGTAAACACAGCGGAGGTTGATTATAAAAATCACGTAACACATTAATAAACAGTAAGGTACGTTCATTAAACGCGCCATTTGTAAGTTCGGTCAAACGCTTATAAACACTGTCTTGGAATTGATGACGACAAGACTGCCAGCCACTTAAATTATCAGTACTCACTCGAAATGGATGTCCACAGGCAAGGGACAATGCCCATTCAATGGCTTGAGGTTTGACTTCGACGGATTCAAATTTACGCTGGGTTGGTTCGTCGCGGCCATCGGCGCAATACCAATAACCAAAATCTTCGAGTAATCGCCTTTTTTCGCCAGCGACTAACCAGTGAGAAATCTCATGTAATGCACTCGCAAAATAACCTCGTGCAAAAACAATACGGTTAAAATCGAAGTTTTCATCTTGAGGTAAATAAATTGGCTCGTCGTCACCTTTAATTAAGCGGGTGTTATGAGACTGGGCAAAAGTATTATCAAATAATGATATTACATCTTGATAATGAAATTGCCCTGCCAATTTATCCACGAAATTCTCTTTCTTCTTATTTATAGTGAAATAACAGTGACTAGTTATTTATTAGCTAAGCCATAAGCCGTTGTCGATAATGTCACATCGTAGTTTTGACCACGATGACGCAACATGTGATCCATTATCGTAATAGCAAGCATTGCTTCTGCAATAGGAACAGCACGTAAACCAACACATGGATCGTGGCGACCTTTAGTCACTAAATCAACTTCTTCACCAAATTTATCAACACTAACACCCGGTGTTGTAATACTTGATGTAGGTTTTAATGCAATGTGTGCAACAATTGGCTGTCCAGTAGAAATACCGCCTAAAACGCCACCAGCATGGTTTGACGTAAAGCCTTCTTTAGTCATTTCATCGCGGTGTTCACTGCCTTTTTGATTCACAACAGCAAAACCGTCACCAATTTCAACGCCTTTCACTGCGTTAATACTCATTAAGCTATGTGCGATTTCAGCGTCAAGACGATCAAATACAGGTTCGCCAAGACCAACTGGCACATTTAGCGCTTCAACAGTTACTTTTGCGCCAATTGAATCACCTTGTTTTTTAAGGTCACGAACAACTTGTTCCATCGCGTCTAATTTGTCTGGATCAGGACAGAAAAACGGATTAGTTTCGATTAAATCGTAATCTACTTTTTCAATTTGAACATCACCAATTTGTGATAAATAACCACGAATTTCAATGCCATATTGCTCTTTTAAATATTTCTTAGCAATGGCACCACCAGCAACACGCATAGCAGTTTCACGTGCTGATGAACGACCGCCACCGCGATAATCACGTACACCATATTTTTGTTGATACGTGTAATCAGCATGACCAGGACGGAATTGATTTTTAATTTCACCATAATCTTTAGAACGTTGATCGCCATTTTCAATTAATAATCCAATTGGCGTACCGGTTGTTTTACCTTCAAACACACCTGATAAAATCTTAACTTGGTCCGCTTCACGCCTTGGCGTCGTAAATTTAGACGTACCTGGTTTACGACGATCTAAATCAATCTGTAAATCTGCTTCAGTAAGCTCAATGCCCGGAGGACAACCGTCAACCGTACAACCTAGTGCAATACCATGACTTTCGCCGAATGTGGTAATGCTAAACAATTTACCAATACTGTTACCTGACATGTATAAATCCTTTGAAAATTAATTAAGCGCACTGAGCGCTGTTTTAAACTCATCATGATGTGCTAATAGCTGAGCTTTTGTTAATACGAATACGCCGTGACCACCTTGAGCAAACTCTACCCAATCAAATTCAACCGTTGGGAACTGTTGTTCCATATGAACTTGAGAATTACCAACTTCGACAACCAATACGCCGTCATCATTTAAACAGTTAAGCGAATCTACTAAAATGCGTTTCACTAAGTCTAAACCGTCAAAACCAGCGGCTAAACCAAGTTCAGGTTCATGAATAAATTCTTGTGGCAAACTGTCCATATCTTCTTGATCGACGTATGGCGGATTTGACACGATTAAATCGTATTTTTCGCGTAAAACTTCGTTCATTAAGTCTGATTGCATTGGGATTACGCGCTCTTCCACGCCATGATCAAAAATATTCATAGTTGCGACTTCAAGCGCGTCAAAAGAAATATCAATCGCATCAACTTCTGCAGCTTCAAACTGATGAGCCATCGCAATAGCAATACAACCACTACCTGTACATAAATCTAATGCACGTAATACTTGCTTGTCACCAAGCCATGGTTGGAAACTTGTTTGTATGATTTGAGCAATTGGAGAGCGCGGCACTAACACGCGTTCATCAACGTAATATTGCTCACCAGCAAACCATGCACTATTTGTTAAATAAGCAACAGGTAAACGTTCGTTAATACGCGTTGCAAACAAACTAATAATAGCTGTGCGTTCTGTTTTCGTTAAACGCGCAGACAAAATAGCATCTTTGCTATCGGCTGGTAGATTTAACACAAACAATGTTAATGCAACGGCTTCATCCCATGCATTATCATTTCCATGACCATAAAAAATGTCACTACCATTGAATTGGCTGGTTCCCCAACGCAATAAATCGCCAATAGTTACTAGTTCATCAATGGCTTCATTGATAATATCATCGTTAATTGTTACTGGATGCAAACGTCTTGCTCCTAAAATATTGGTTGGAATATCATTAATTCCAAGATAGATGCATTGTAACTCAGTAAATTATGAATATGAACCTTGTTCATTAGGCAATAAAGCATTTAAAATAAGGGATAATTTAAAAATAGATAGATTTGATTAATTGATGAGCACTATTTGTAATGGATGCAATTTAATGAACATTTTCTTGATGAGTATTTTCTCTATGAATTCTAATTCAATAGGTAGCCGTTATGAACGATAACGACCAAGATTCTATGATGGCATTATTGGGCGGCGCGCCAATTAAGCAGCTTAAACAAGACACTGCCGATTTACGTCAAACGAAAGAAGTGCGCATTCGCAAACATAAAATCAAACAAGATCAAAAACAAGCCGAGTTTTACTTTTCAGACGGTTATGTTCCTCATCTTAATGATGAAGGACCGATGCGTTATTGTCGTGATGATGTTGAAAAATATGAATTAAAGAAATTACGACGCGGTGATTATATGCCCGAACTTATTCTTGATTTACACGGGTTAAATCAAAATGACGCTAAACTTGAAATTTTAGCCATGTTTAAAGAATGTAAACGATCTCAAATGCAATGCTGCGTGATTGTTCATGGTGTAAGTGGCGGTACATTAAAAGCGCGCACGCCTTATTGGATTGCGCAATATCCAGATTTGCTCGCCTTCCATCAAGCGCCCTTAGAATGGGGCGGCCAAGGCGCATTAATCGTGTTATTAGATATTGCACCTGATGAAAATGGTAAAATTGATTAACAATCTACTATCTATACTGATTATGCTCCATTAAGTACATCATTAAAGGTTCGATGCCAAAGCAACGAGCCTTGCCAAGTATCTAAATCGATATCAACACAAGCAATTGATGATGTACTAAAAGATGGCATCATGTCTCCTTTACATAAATCCCCAACCAGTAATGCCACTAGCGGTAGATGCGAAACAACAAGCGCACTACTAGCATTATGATGAGCACAATAAGCAAGCAATGCATCACCACACATTTTAGGTGATGATTCAGGGCTTAAATCATTTAAACAATAATGATGACCGACCATACCTATTTGTTCGATTGCATGATTATACGTTTGTTGAGCTCTATTATAAGGACTAACAAATGTGATTGAAAAATCTGTTTGCTGAGTCAATAACCATTTCGCCATGACAATAGACTCTTCAATTCCTTGCTGTGTTAAGTTTCTTAATTTATCTGATGGCGCGTTAAATTCAGCCTGCCCGTGACGCATGATGAATAATTTCATTTTTTATATCCCTTGTAATAAAATAGAAATGCATATCAAATAGATATAATGTTGATGTTGTTCATCTTGAACATAAAATAAATATTGAACTATTTTTATAGGTTCTACTCTATCAACTAGTAGGTAAAACTATTATAGTAATTTATAACTTTTAAAAAGTTACCCATAATACTTTTTATCGATATGTAATGTATAGCATTCAAAAGGAATATGATTGATAATTTCAGCTAATGACAAAAAAACATATCGTTATGTCACGTTAGATAACGGTCTTAAAGTGTTACTTATTCATGATGAAGACTGTCAACAATCGGCAGCCTCTTTGGCCGTGAATGTTGGCCATTTTAACGATCCTATTGAACATGAAGGTTTATCACATTTATTAGAACATATGATGTTCTTAGGTACTGCTAAATATCCAAATCCAGATGAATACCAACAATTTATTAAAAGGCATGGTGGCCAGCATAATGCTTGGAGTGGTGCTGAATTTACTAATTACTACTTTTCGATAGATAATCAATATTTCTCACAAGCACTTGATCGTTTTAGTCAGTTTTTTATCACTCCTCTATTAGATGGTCAATGGATTGCTAAGGAAGTCAATTCTGTACATTCTGAATATTTGTTAAAAGTAAATGATGACTCAAGGCGCCTAGCAGCCGTTATCAAAGAAACTGTTAATCCTCATCATCCCTATAGCCAATTTTCAGTAGGAAATGAAACGACATTAAGCGCAAACCCACAATATTTAGAATCATTACTAAAGACGTTTTTTGAGACAAATTATAGTAGTGACAAAATGACATTAGTTCTGCTGTCAAACGCTTCATTATCTACTTTAGAGCAAGAAGCCGCTCAATTATTTGGTTCAATAGCGCAGCGTGACTCGTTAACAACATTTCCTGATGTTCCTCTATACACCAAGGAGCAACAACATGTTGAAATTCATGTTGTTCCGCTCAACGACATTAAAAAATTAACCTTAACTTTTCCAGTACCAATTGAAGACATTAATTATAGCTGTAAACCGTTCTCTTATATTGCTCATCTACTGGGTCATGAAGGAAAAGGCAGTTTATTATCGTGCTTTAAGATGTTCGATTTAGCGAATGAATTAACAGCTGGAACTGGTTTGTCTGGCTATAATTTCAGAGAGTTTTCGATTGAAATTGAGCTGACCGAATTAGGTATGTCATCAATTGATCGTATTATAGCGATGGTATTTCAAAAGATTCGTTTAATTGAATTTTCAGGCGTTGAAGCTTGGCGATATACAGAGCAACATAGCATTATTAATGTTGCATTTGATTTTCAAGAAACACTTAAAGCTATCGACTTTGTCAGTCATTTAAGTATCAACATGTTTAAATATGATCAGCAAGATATCATTTATGGTGATTATGCAATGGACAGCTTTGAACCAGATGCTATTCATCGTTGCTTAAAAGCAATGTCACCAGAAAATCTTCGAATTATTATCACAAATCAGAATGATGATGTTACTGCAGATCATAAATTAGCAAAATGGTATGAAACACCTTACCAAGTAACGCCAATCAAACCAGAGCGTGTTAATATTTGGGCTAATATAAAAAAAGATGACGCACTTAAACTGCCATTGCCTAATCCTTTTGTTGTAGAACGTCTTGCTTTTACACCACCACAACAATCACAACATATTCCTGAAATATTATTTGATAAGAAAGGAATGCGTTTATGGCATTTACCACAATCTAAATTCAAAGTCCCTAAAGGACATATTTATACCGCGATAGATAGTCCAGCAGTGAATGCTGATATAAAAAGCCAAGTATTGTGTCGGCTTTATATTGAACTACTGCATGATTCATTGATGGAAATTACATTCCCAGCTGAAATAGCTGGTATGCATTACGACATTTATCCTCATGCGTCAGGCTTAACGATGCATGTAAGTGGTTATACACCAAAGTTATTTTTATTTTTTGAAATCTTAATTGGAAAAATTAAAGAACAAGATTTCCCACAATCACGATTTAATGAAATCAAACATCAATTAGAAAAAAACTGGTTGGATCAACGTAAAGCAAAACCTATTAATCGATTATTTAAAGGATTAAGTGCAACATTGCAACCGCATCAGTTTGATTATCCAGAATTGTTAGCTCAATTAACTGAAATAAAACTGAGTGATATTACACATTTCATTACCCGTTTATTTAATCGTATTCACTTGGAATCTTATGTTCAAGGAGATTGGCCAACACGTGAAGTGAATGTTTTTGCAAAAAGTTTATATCAACAAATTTCAGCAGTTGGCCAACCTCATAATTCTATACCGCGACAAGTTTATTCGTTAGCTAATAAGCAGACCTTGTTAAGATCGTTTGAGAATGAACATAATCAAAGTGCTGTCATTATGTATTTTCAAGGACAACAATCTACGCCACATCAGGTTGCATTATGGAGTCTAGCGAGTCAGGTATTTAGCCCTTTATTTTTTGCACAAGTGAGAACTAAATTACAATTAGGGTATGTAAGCGGCGCCTCTTACATGCCTATTAATCGTTATCCTGGATTAATGCTTTATGTTCAATCGTCAGTCGCGAACTCTGAAGAGTTGATTGCAGCAATGGACAAGTTATTAGTTGAATTACCTGATGAAATACAAGCATTATCATCAACACAATGGCAACAGACTTGCCAAGGGATGATAGCTCAAGTAGATATTCAAGATAGAAATGCTAACCATCAGGCTATTCGCCATTGGACGAGTATTTGTAATCGCGATCTTGGTTTCTCTCATCGAGAAGAAATTATAGAAGCAATTAATCACATTACGCCTGAAATTTTAATCGATTTTGTCGTTAATACATTTACTTGTGAAATCACTGACAAACTTATTATGATAAGTCATGCATCTAAAGACGATCGATTAGCAGTACAACCTCAATATCACTGCATTAAAAACATTCATATTTTTAAAGCAAATACTAAGTTGTTATCTTTACTGCCAAGCTAATTCACTAAAGTGACGGCGGCACACTGAAACATAACGCTCATTACCACCGATTTGAACTTGAGTGCCGCTATTTAACACCACACCATTCTCATTAGTTCTTACCACCATGGTAGCTTTTTTACCGCAATGACAAATTGTTTTTAATTCAATGAGCTTGTCGGCCCAGCTCATTAGATATAAGCTTCCCGGAAAAGGTTCTCCCATAAAATCGGTGCGCAAGCCATAACATAGTACTGGTATTTTAAGGCTATCAACGACTCTACATAATTGTTTAACTTGCTCTTTTGTCAAGAACTGACATTCATCAACTAAAATGCAATGCACAAGTCCATTTTCAAGCTTAGCTTTCATAATGTCGTATAAATTACATTGAGCAGAGAAGATATCGGCTTCTTGGCTTAATCCGATACGTGACGTTACTTTACCGATACCATAGCGATCATCAACAGACGCAGTAAAGATTACTGGTTCCATACCGCGTTCTTTATAGTTATAAGCAGATTGTAATAACGACGTTGATTTCCCTGCATTCATTGCAGAGTAATAAAAATAGAGTTGTGCCACTGAAAGTTGCCCTATAACAAAAAACATCAGTGTATATTGTTGCCTATAGCATTACTATTATGGAGACGATTTAAAGGTAATATCATTGATAATAAATATAAATATTACATAACCTAATAATATTTAAACATTAACTGTAAAAGATTAAAAACCGTTAGTGATAGCACTAACGGTTTATATGTTTATTACGTCTAAATACATTGCTAACTGAGTTTTGAAATTAACTCAGGGATGGCCTCAAACAAATCAGCTTCTAAACCAAAGTCAGCAATTTGAAAAATAGGTGCATCAGGATCTTTATTTATAGCAACAATCACTTTTGAATCTTTCATCCCAGCTAAATGTTGAATAGCCCCAGAAATCCCCACGGCAATATACAATTCAGGCGCCACAATTTTACCTGTTTGCCCTACTTGCATATCATTAGGCACAAAGCCTGCGTCAACCGCAGCGCGAGAAGCACCGACTCCGCCCCCTAATTTATCAGCCAGTTCTTCGAGCATTTTAAAGTTTTCACCATTTTGCATACCACGTCCGCCAGACACAATAACACGTGCACTACCCAGTTCAGGACGCTCACTAATGGTTAATTCACTACTCACATAGCTAGATAATCCTGCATCTTGCACATTATCAATATTTTCCATCGCAACATCGTTATTTTCGTCTACAGCATCAAACGCCGAAGTACGCACCGTAATCACTTTAATAGCGTCATTAGATTTCACGGTAGCAATAGCATTACCAGCATAAAAAGGACGTTGGAATGTATCGCTAGATTCAACAGAAATAATATCTGATATTTGTGCTACATCTAATAAAGCCGCAACGCGTGGTAAAAAGTTTTTACCAGTTGTTGAAGCTGCCGTTAAAATATGGCTATAACCTTTCCCTAAATCGGCGACAAGTAAGCCTACATTTTCGGCTAGTTGATGTTCGTAACAAACATGATCAGCAATTAATACTTTAGAAATTCCTGCTAATTTTGTAGCTTGTTGTGCTGCGGCGGCGCACCTCGCACCTGCGATTAACACTTCAATATTCGCGTTGCTGTATTGAGCTATATCCATTGCAGCCGCTACGACTTTATGAGTATCTGATTTTAAAGAGGTATTATTATGTTCTGCGATTACTAAAATAGTCATTAGATCACCTTCGCTTGCGTTCGTAATTTTTCAATGAGTTCGTCTACCGAATTAACCATGACGCCGGCATCTCGAGTCGCTGGTTTATCAACTTTCAAAACTTCAAGCGAACCACTAACATTAACACCCAATTCTTCAGGTGTTTTAACAGCAATAGGCTTACGTTTAGCTTTCATAATATTAGGAACAGATGCACGGCGAGGTTCATTTAGTCGTAAGTCAGTTGTTATTACAGCTGGTAATGACAACTGCAGCGTCACTAATCCTCCGTCCACTTCCCGTGTTACTTGAACACTGTCGCCATCTACTTTGACCATCGAGGCAAATGTACCTTGTGGCATATTAGTTAATGCAGCAAGCATCTGACCAGTTTGATTGTTATCGCCATCAATTGACTGTTTACCCAGTAAAACGATTTGAGGTTGTTCTTCTTTAACAATTTTCGCTAACAATTTTGCAATCGCTAATGGTTGAGAATTACCATCTGTCTCGATATGAATTCCACGGTCTGCACCCAATGCTAATGCTGTTCTAATTTGTTCTTGGCAAGCTTTTTCACCAATAGATACCGCGATAATTTCAGTCGCTATACCAGCTTCTTTCAGGCGTATAGCTTCTTCAACTGCGATTTCACAAAATGGATTAATCGACATTTTTAAATTATTCAAATCAACATCGGTATTATCAGACTTAACACGCACTTTAACGTTGTAATCGACGACGCGCTTAATGGGTACAAGAACTTTCATAAAAGGAATCCTTACCTGCAAAATAGCCAAAGGCTTTATTAAAAATTAAAACATGCGTTTAAATTAATCCAAGTTTGTTGTTTCGTCAACAAAAAATAATAATATTAACAATCTGTTAAAATGATGAATAAATCAACTATCTCATATAATTAAATTAAATTTTCTCGTTAATTACCTAAAATACAATTTTTAACTTAAACTATTGTTAATAATTTATAATTACTGGGCATTTATGATTTCTATTTCACGCATTTCATTATTAAAAAAAGCAGCAAGAAACACAGCAACACTTCTGCTCCCATTAACATTAATCAGTTGTAGCGATGATGTTGGGAAAGTAAGCTTAGGATTATTCACCACATCAGATATTTTTATTGATGCTAAACATGACCCCAAGTTACCCGGTGTTACTTGTCATATAAGTCATGTTGAAGCGAATTTTGATTTATCAGATCCATCAGATGCGAGTATAGCCTGTAGGCAGACAGGTGAAATTACAGCTGAGCAGTTAGCGAAAGTAGATAAAAGTAAAAATGGTGAAATTGTATTTAAAGAATCGTTAAGCATTTTATTTAAATCACTTAAAGTTCGCCGTATTTTTGATCAAGAAAACAATACGCTATTATATTTATCGTATTCAACGAAAGAAACAAAAGGTAGTTTTAAGCATTCATTATCGACTGTAAGTTTGTATAAAAATAAATAAGTTGTATTAGTTAATTAATTAGTCACGTTCACTACTAAATAGTTAATTACACATAATGGTAATTTTTAATCATATAACCAATTGTTTTAATTTATAAAATATTTGGCATAATAGTTGTAATATAAATGTCAGTTAATAACAAAATTACAACTTAACATTTAAATAAGGAATATTTATGCATGTTTTTACTATGGTCGTTCTCATTGTAGCAATTTGTGCCGTTGGTGATATTATCAAGCGAATTTTTGATGTAAAGAAAATAAAAGCAAGTAACCCACATCAAAAAGATATCGAGCAGTTAATTGCTATCAACGAGACGCTTAATAATCAAGTGAAAATGCTAGAGAACAGAGTTGTTACTTTAGAAAAAATTGTAACTGAAGAAGGTTATGATTTAAAACAAACGATCAATAGTCTATAAAATCAATTTATAGACTGATGAGATAACAGTGATTGAACACTTAATTCACTGTTATCACTTTCATACATCTATTTTTCAGGCGTTTCAATTTCAAGATATTCACGGCTAACATCTTTAACATGTTGATTTAATATCAGATACATAATGATTGCCCAAATAATAAAAAAATCACTTAACACCCAATAATTAGATGATGCATGCTCAACATCATGCCAAGAGACATTCCCCTGCCACACACTATTTACCACCTGAATTAAAGCACTAGCACTAAGTAACCAACGAATATTAGTCCATGCCCATGACATAATATTTAATATTTTAACTCGCCTGAACATGATAATACCAAGGCATACCACAGCAGGAATTCCCACAATTAACGAACTGTAAAATTCATCATGGTTTGGGTAAAAAATATTAAGCAGTGCTACAGGATCTTCCCGGTACGATAGCGACACAACCCAAATAACATACCCTTTTAATAGATACGCTAATGAAATATAAAGCGTCCAAGGCAGTTTCAAACATCCATGTTTATCATAATCTCTGAACGGGTTATAACGCATGATTATACCTTTAAGAGAACTGAGTTAAGAAGCTAACTAGCCCATCTTCATCTAATGTTTTGATGCCTAAATCGGTCGCTTTTGTCAATTTTGAACCCGCTTTTTCTCCAGCGACTAACATCGTTGTTTTAGCTGAAACACTACCAGCGACTTTTGCGCCTAACTGACTAATTAACTCTTTTGCTTCACTACGTCCCATTGTGTGTAATGTACCGGTTATTACCCACGTTTGGCCTTGCAGAGGCAATTGCTCTGCTGACTTTTCTTCAATAGCAGGCCAACTAACACCGGCTTCAATAAGCTGATCAATCACTTGTAAATTATGATCTTGCTTTAAAAAGTAATAAAGATGTTTAGCTACAATTTCACCAACATCATCGACATTTTGTAGTCTTGATACCGATGCTTCTTTTATTTTATCTAGGGTTTTAAAATAGGCAGCAAGGTTACTAGCGGTTGCTTCACCTACTTCTCGAATACCTAAACTATAAATAAACTTAGCTAATGTTGTCACTTTACTTGTTTGGAGTGAATCAAGGAGCTTTTGAGCCTTCTTTTGACCCATGCGCTCAAGATTTAATAGCGGTTCAATCGTTAAGGTAAATAAATCTGCTGGCGTTTGAATAAAGTCCTCATCGACTAGTTGCTCTACTAACTTATCGCCAAGCCCGTCAATGTCTAACGCTTTACGCGATGAAAAATGCTTAATAGCCTCTTTACGCTGCGCGCCACAAACCAAACCAGCCATGCAACGAGCAATTGCTTCGCCTTCTAAGCGTTCAATCTCTGAATCACATACAGGACAAGTTTCTGGAAATTCAATCGCTTTGGCATCATCAGGACGCTGTGCGACAATGGCAGATACAATTTGCGGAATTACGTCACCTGCCCGTCTTATAATCACTTTATCGCCGATCATCACGCCTAAACGTTCTATTTCATCACGGTTATGTAATGTCGCATTACTTACCGTGACACCACCAACAAACACAGGTTCTAAACGTGCTACAGGAGTCACTGCCCCTGTACGACCAACTTGATATTCAACATCGAGTAATGTGGTAATTTCCTCTTGTGCAGGGAATTTATAAGCAATAGCCCAACGAGGTGCTTTAGCAACAAAACCTGCTTTGTCTTGTCCTGCAATACTATCAAGCTTGTTCACTACACCATCAATTTCATAAGCTAACTCACCACGGCGAGATAAAATATCTTGATAATAACTAATCATAGCTTCTAAGCTATTTACTTGTTTTATTTCAGGACAAACTGGAATGCCCCAACCTTTTAACTGTTGTAATTGATCATAATGATTATCAGCAAGTGGTGAGTTATCGCCTTCAACGACGCCCGTTGAATAAGCATAAAATGATAATCCACGACTGGCTGTTATTTTTGAATCGAGTTGACGTAAGCTCCCAGCAGCGGCATTACGTGGATTAGCAAATGGCTTTTCATTATTTGCTTTAGCGCGTTCATTAATTCTATTAAACGCAGCAAATGGCATAAATACTTCACCACGAATCTCAATGCGTGTTGGATATTTTTCGCCACGAAGCTCAAGCGGAATAGCTTTAATAGTTTTAACATTAACGGTGATGTCTTCACCTACTAATCCATCGCCACGAGTAGCAGCACGTGTTAATACACCATCGATATATAATAAACTAACCGCTAAACCATCAAGTTTTGGTTCACAACAAAAATTTGGTGTTATATGCCCAACCCGCTCATCAAGTTTACGAACAAAATCTGCCATTTCTTCATCATCGAATGCATTATCAAGTGATAGCATTGGTTTTAAATGTGTAATTTGAGAAAATGATGATAATGCTTCACCGCCAACACGCTGTGACGGTGATGTTGCTAATTTACACTCTGGATTATCATTTTCTAATGCTTGTAGGTCACGCATGATGCGATCATATTCAGCATCTGGCACTGTCGGGTTATCTAATACATAATATTCATGATTATAATCGTTTAATAAACGGCTTAGGTCGGCAATTTTTTGCGATGGTGTATTTGAACTCATGAATAACTCTTTGATAGATTTAAAACTATACACGTAACCATTAACTATGCAGATTTATAACAATATAAAAATCAACACATTCATAAATACGTGTATATAGAGGAATAATTAAAGGGATGATGACAATCAATCCCTTACTATTGTTGTAACAAGTCTTTTATACTTTTTGTGCTTACTATAGTTTTCGGTCTAGTTGACGAATACGTTGAACGTACTTTTGAGTGGATTGATTGGTCAATGTTTTACGATCGCCATCAAGCACTTGACCATTAAACTCTTCAGCAATTTTAGCTGATGCATTTAACATGGTATTAAATGTTTCCATGTTTCCTTGTTTATGAGGAATAGTCATAAACAAACTCACACCTTTAGTCGAAAACTGTTCCATATTATCAATATCAAAATGGCCGGGTTGAACCATATTTGCTAATGAAAATAAGACGGCGCCTTGTCCTGCGGCATCAACATGGCGATGAAAAATATTCATATCACCAAACTTAAAGCCCAATGTTAGCAATAAAGGGAGTAATGTCGCACCATCTAAGTCATCGCCATCTTCACCAACAACGTTTAAAACAAGCACATCCATCACATCGTTAGACGTTGTTTCTGTAACTTCATTGTTGTGGTTTTCATCATCTAATACACTATCTATTTCGACAAGTTCTTGAACATTCGGTATTTGGGTGTCAGGTTCTTCAATGTTTGTTTCTATTATTTTAGGCGTAACAGGTTCTTCTATTTTAACCGCTAGAAAATCTTCTTTTTCTTTAGCAATCGGTGAAGCAAACATAGGAACTGACGTTTTATCAATATCTGAATCTGCGATGGTATTAATAGACGGTTCATCGTTGTTTTTCGATGTATCAAGTGCTACATCAAAATCGATTGAAGAATTTTTTACCTTGATATCTGCATGATTAATATTGAGTGATAATTGTGATTCTGGAGTCGTTGTTAATTTATCATCAGTATCTGTTTTAATAACTCTTGCAACACCAACACCGTGGCAATCAAATCCTGAACCATCACGATCATCATCTGATTCACTTAAATTGAGTTCAGATACATCAATGGGTTTATTCGATTGACGAATCGTAAATAAACCATGAACCAATATAGCAACGATAGCTATAATAGCCGCAATTAGTAATACACTCTGTAATTCCAAATCCATAAACTCTATCCAATTCTATTATTGTTGTACCATCGAAATAGCTGCATCAACATCAACAGCAACAATACGCGAAACACCCGCCTCTTGCATTGTTACTCCCGTTAATTGCGTCGCCATCTCCATAGACACTTTATTATGCGTTATATAAATAAATTGTACTTTTTCAGACATTTCTTTAACCAAATTACAATAACGGTCAACATTTGCATCATCCAAGGGTGCATCCACTTCATCTAACATACAAAATGGCGCTGGATTAAGCTGAAAAATAGCAAATACTAATGATAATGCGGTTAGCGCTTTTTCGCCACCACTTAAGAGGTGAATTGTACTATTTTTCTTACCAGGTGGTTGAGCCATAATACTCACGCCTGCCAATAGTAAGTCACTATCGGTTAACGTTAATTGTGCGCTACCACCGCCAAAGACTTTAGGAAATAAACGTTGGAAATCAACATTCACACTATCAAAAGTCTTTTTGAATTTTTCTCTGCTCTGTCGGTCAATTTTCTTAATCGCTTTTTCAAGGGTTGATAATCCCTCTTCAAGATCGTCACATTGACGTGTTAACTCATCTAAGCGTGCTTTTTGTAAATTGTATTGTTCAATTGCTGTTAGGTTAATAGCACCAATGTTAGCTAGTTGATCGCGAATTAAGTTTAGCTGTTCAGGCCATAACTTGACATCTTCGATATCTGTTAACTTTTCAGCTAATTCTGATATTTTCCTTTCATTTAATGATATTTGTAAGGTTTGAGACTGCATTTTAACTTTCAATGTTTCGTGTTTAACATTAAGTTTTTGTACTAATTTTTCATGTTTATTTTTATCATTGAAAGTCGATTGTACTTTTTTTACATGTTCAGACTGTGATTCATTAAGTTTTTGTAACTCTAAGGATAATGAACTTTTAGTATTACTTAACGTTTGTTGGGCAGCTTTAAGGTCAATTAATGTTTTTTTCTGATTATTCAGTGGTTCTTCTGCTTCACAATAGACTGTATTAATATCTAGATATTCTTCGTTTATATTTTTAATATTGTCTGATAACAATGTTACGTGTTTTACATCGTTACTTAATTGCATTTCTAGCTTTTGAATAATTAATTGATTTTGATGAATATCACTTAATAATCGGTCTAATTTCTTTTGCAATTGCTTGCTAACTTGTTTACCCACTACTTTTTCTTGTTTTAATAACTCTAATTTATTATCACTAAGTAGTAATTTATCATTAATGGATAATGTTAACTGTTGTAAGCTTTCAATGGCGATTTTATCAATAATACCGTGATTAGTTAACTCTTCAACTTGTTGATTTACCTCTTCAAGTTGTGAAGATACATGTTCCCACTGTTGTTGTTCTAATAACCATTGTTGCTTGGTCATATTAACAATATCAAGGTGTGTTTGAGAGCTGACAATACACTTTTCATAAGCATCAGTACTGTTATCAACTAATGTAGCCTGCGTAGCTATTTTTTCGATTGTTTGTTTTATAATGGATTTTTTATTGTCGATATCTATAGATAATTGGTTATAATTTTCATTAAGGCTAACTAAACCCGTTTTATTATCAGTCGTAGCTGAATAATGCCAATATCCATAACGTGTATAAATATCGCCACGTTGAGTTATTATTTGTTGATAGTCTTTTAACGTTGATTGCAAATCAACAGCTTGCTGATGAGTTTCAACGCACAACACATTACTTAATATTGCGGTTAGAATGTTCTCAGTGTTTTGATGGCTGCTTGTTATAAAATGTACCAAGCTTAATTCATGGACCGGTGTTGTCTGCGTGGTCGACCACAATTGACAATGTGATGGCAAATTTTCATTAATACCCAAGTCAATAACGGGAGCTTTATCAATCACAAAACCATTCAAGACATGAGTTAAAATGACATCACAAGCAGTTTGCCATGGCTGCGCTACGGTAATATGTGTCCAAAGTTGACTAACTTCATCAAATTTTTCCATTAACGTATCGTTATCTTGATGGCTTAATCCGTTAATTTGGCTTTCAATACCTTTTAACGCTTGTTCAAGTATCGCTAAATTTTGATTATCATCACGCAATGTTTGCTGTAGTAACTGTTGGGAGTCTTGATGTTCAATCATTAAGTCTTTAGCACACTCAGTATCTGTCTGTATTTGTTGTAGACGTAGTTGAGCTTGCTGAAATTCATTTGACCGTACAATTGGTTTTAATTTCTGCTGTTGCGTTGCTAATTCGATTCGTTTCTTATTGAGTAAATCGATTTGGCTTTGTGTTTTTAGTTGCTGATTATCAAGACCATCAATTTGTTGTTTGTATAGCTGTTGTTCACCTAATAACTTTTGTTTTTCATGCGTTAATGAAAATATTTTAGTTTCAATTAATTCATTCTTTTGATCGTTACTATCTTGTTCAATTTTAAGTTCACTTTGACTTAACAACAAAGGGCTAACGTCGATATTAGCCGCAGCTAAAGTATTATCATTATCATCACGTTGTATTTCAGCCTGTATTAACTGGGCTGCAGCCTTGTCTTTTTTAAGCACAAGTTGTTCTAATTGATGTTGCTGCTGTTGTCTAGCTTGAGTTTTATGTTCGATACCAAGTATTAAATGAGTAATTTTTTCCTGATGCTGATGGAATTTATTATTAATGTGGTCAAGCTCAACCTGAATATCTTTTAATTGTAGTTTTTGAGTGTTGTCATTGGTATTAAATTCTAACAAGCGTTGCTCAAACATAAGGAGTTCTTGATTAGCTTCATCAAGAGTCATTTGCGTTTGCATTAACTCTTTATTAAATGACTGCCAACGAAAAACGACAATATTAGTATTAAGTGTGCGCTCTTGTTCTTTTAATGATGAATATTTCTTAGCTTCAATAGCTTGGCTTTCAAGCGATTCAATTTGAGCCGTTAGTTCATGATGTAAATCATTTAATCTAGAGAGATTTTCACGACTATTACGTATACGATTTAACGTATCGCGCTTACGTTCTTTATATTTACTAATGCCTGCGGCGTCTTCAATAAAGCCACGTAACTCTGCAGGTTTAGATTCAACTAAGCGAGAAATAGTCCCTTGTTCAATAATCGAATAACTACGAGGCCCTAACCCTGTTCCACTGAGTAAATCAGATATATCACGGCGACGACATTTTTGACCATTAACAAAGTAATCAGATTGACCTTGACGTGATACTTGGCGTTTTATCGCAATTTCACTAAATTTCTCCCAAGGACCTTGAGCGCGCCCATCACTATTATCAAATAATAATTCAACACTCGCTACTGATACTGGTTTACGAGCACTAGAACCATTAAAAATGACATCACTCATGTCATCGCCACGTAAATTTTTAGCGCTAGACTCCCCAAGTACCCAACGTACAGCATCAATTATATTAGACTTCCCGCACCCATTTGGACCCACTACCGCACTAAGCGATTGGGTAAAAGGAATGATGGTTGGGTCAACAAAAGATTTGAAACCTGCCAGTTTAAGGTGTTTTAGGCGCATTAATTTCGACATTTATAATAATATTAATATCATTATGTCACACCTGAAACACTAAGAAAGCCTACAAAGTTCTATTCGATTAATTTAGTAACAGTTTTATCAAAAAGATATAGAAAATAAGACATTAAATTGTAAATAGCATCGTTGACACTCTATAATCAACCTATTGAAATGTTCCAAATAGAGTATTAGCATGTTTGATAAATCACGAAGTGGCGCCAGCTATTTTTTAAAAGGGTTTGAATTAATCCAAACCAAAGGATTACGCAGTTTTGTACTTATTCCGCTAGTCATCAATATTTTGCTATTTAGCTGTGCTTTCTATTATCTCTATTTACAATTAGATGCATTGTTTAGTTATATTAATAGCTTCTTACCTGACTGGCTAAGTTGGTTGAATGTGATTTTATGGCCAATTGCTATTGCCACATTATTAGTCGTTTTTTCATTTATATTTACGTCAGTGGCCAATTGGATAGCCGCACCATTTAACGGTTTATTAAGTGAAAAAGTTGAATGTCATTTAACTGGTAAGCCTGCACCTGAAAGTAATTTTAATGATCTGATGAAAGATATTCCCCGAACACTCAGCCGTGAATGGATAAAATTAAAGTATTATTTACCAAAAGCGATTGGCTTTTTAATCTTATTTTTCATCCCTATTATAGGACAAACTGCCGCGCCTATTCTTTGGTTTTTATTCAGTGCATGGATGATGTCTGTTCAATATTGTGATGTTCCGTTTGATAATCATAAAAAAGATTTCAATGTAATGAAATCTCAATTAAAACAAGACAAAGGGTGTGCATTCTCGTTTGGTGGTATGACTATGTTGTTCTCTATGATCCCTATTGTGAACTTCATTGTGATGCCAGTTGCTATTTGTGGTGCAACGGCGCTGTGGGTAGATAAATATCGTGAACATCATTTAGAAAATGATTCAGTGACTGCTTGGAATAATTAACATTCATCAATCAAAAAGCCAATGAACATTCATTGGCTTCTTAAATTTAAGTAATAAGTGCTATTTTTAAAATTATTACTGATTAAAGATATTCAATTTCCATTCTAATTTTAACGCCATAAAAAAAAGCACTCGCTTTCCTACTCCCTAAAGATGCAAAAAATCCTTTTTTACTAATTTGATGTCGAATTTTTGAAACAGACTCATTATCTGCATATCTTGTTTTCTTAATGGATTTCGCAGACCTAATAGTACCATCTGCATTCATATACACTTCGTATAAAATGTCATACTTGTATTTTTTAGCCGCTTGCTTAGCTTTTTGTACATGCTTTTCATCAAACTTAAATGTATCAGTTTTATCCGCTAAAAATAACCTTAGTGGGAACATGTATAATCTAGTGTCAGACAAATCCAAATTGGGAGTTGATTGGCAGGATAGTAAGCTAAGACAAGCTACTATTATTAATATACTTCTAAACATTATTCTTCCTTAAATTCATGTTGTGCATAACAATACTATATTAAAGTTAGTATAAAAAAACGCTGAACTATTTAAATAGTCCAGCGTTTTCAATTATACATAGTATCTATTTCTGGTTAGGTTAACCTTCTAAGAAATAGTATGCACCTGTCCATTTATATGTCTTGCCATCAATTTTTAATTGATGAGATTTAGACGTAGATGCATTCTTATTAGCTAATATGAATACACTCGAACCGCCTTTTAAATCTTTAATTGATACAGCTGTATAAGCATCATTGTTATGAATAACTTTTAACTCTTCAATATTACTATTAGAGTTTTGAGACAGTTCAGAAACAAAACTATATGCTCCATGAGGCTCAATTACAGATGCAAAGACAGTGTCTTTAGTATCATTACGACGGATCATGATCGCAGCTTCTCTACGAAGGTTAAAATCAGGATCTTTAGCACCGATACGAGTCAACATTATTTCATCAGCAGAATCTGTAGCTGTTGTTAATGTGTAGAACGTGCCGTCGCCTAACCATGAGAATTGAGTGGTATCATTTAATGGCTTACCTTTACTTTCTACATATAAATGTTGGTAACCATTTTTCTTACCTAATGGCTTCAACTTTTTAGGAGATGTAGATTCAAAGTTCTTTTTAATCATTTGCCCCATGAAATAGAAAGGGAAATCATATTGATTTTTCGTTTCCGATTTTACTTTCATTAGATCTAAGACAAAAGGTTTCTCAAAGTTTTTATGCTTGATCATTGCAAGCGTACGGTGCATTTCAGTACCTGGATATGCATTATTTTCTGTCGCACTAACTACTTGAACTGATTGATTAGAATCATCATAAAAATGTAAGTCTGACGCGAATTTACTTCCCGTTTCATAACTACCTTTAAAATGAGACGTTTGATTTTGTGTCAATGTGTTATGAGCAATAGTTTGCTTTGCCCAAGTTTTGTTTTCTTTAAGGTAATTACCACCACCTTTTTGTTGAATATTTACAAAACGTGACAAACCATAATCTTGAAGAACTTCATTACCTTTACTGTAAAGCGAATAAGATAATTTATCATAATGACCGTGGCTTAACCCTTGAGCCGCATATTTAAATACAAGCGTTAAGTCTTCATTACCATATCTTAAAATACCAACGCCGCCTTGCTTACCGTCTGCACCGTCAGAGAAGTTAATTGATTTTTTAACAAATGGTTTAGCTTTGCCGTCACGAACACCAATAGCAGAAGTTAGACCAGATTCATTTAATAAAACTAAGTTTTGTCTTTCAACGATGCCGAGTAATTTAGGGTCTTGTTTACCATAGTGATAAGCAATATCTACAGCCGTTACTAATTCTGGAGAGTAGTAAGACATACCTTTCTGGCCATCATTTAATGGGAAGAATTCACCATCAGCATCGGATAAGTTAAGTAATGCATCAACCGCTTTTAGTAATACGTTGTCTTTATGCTCAAACACTTTCATTTCAGGTTTAACATTATGCATTGCTAAGCCAAAAATCAAGTATGGGTACATTGCATAGCGTTGATAATATGGACCTTCAGTAAAGTATCCATCTGGAGAAAACGGTTCCTCTAAATTAGCTAAGAAGCCAGATTTTTGACCAGCCACTTTAATGAAGCCGCCATCGTTATCTTTTAAACCAAGCTCAAGACCATCATCTTCGATACCGTGTAATGCTCTTTGTAATAATTCAGCATCATCCATTACTAATGCGATCATACCAACAGCTGCATTACCCCATGTAGAATGATTATGAACACGGTTATAAAATTGTGGATTTTCAATAGAAATATAATCAGCAAATGGACGGAATAAATTATTTTCTAATTTCTCACGCTCTTTAACAGTCAACGTATTGTAAATAGCATCATAAGCTTGGCTCATGTATAAAAGCCAGTTACTGTCATTCAAACACTGCCAGAATAATTTTCCACGTGCGTAAGAACGTTCTTGCGGATGAATTGGCAAGTCTTTATACATAGCTTCGTATTGAAAAAGCATGTCTTTGATGTATGTAGCGTATTTTTCATCTTGCGTGATTTGATATAAGTTCCCCGCTTTTTGGGCAACCTGAAAATTGAGTTTGTGTCTTTGGTGAGTGTAACCACCTGAAAAATCTTTTGGGATAGGAGTATGAATTCCTGATGCTATTTCAGCATCAACTTGAGCCTTAACAAGCTCAACAGTTGCATCAAATAATGGAACTTGACCTAAATTACTTCTAAGTTGATCAACACCTGTCTTTGTCATAATTAAGTTAGGGTGTTCTCTTGACTGCGCATACGATGATACGGCTAGACTCGCTGCTACTAATAAAGCAGTTATTTTTAATTTGCGCATTGGCAATTGCTCCAATTTACTATTTTTTATTTGTGAAAATCGTTAATCAGACTTCAAAACTATAAATATATTCTAGATTATTATGACTGAGTTAATGACATACAAGTTAAATATGTAAGGTTAATAATGAGAGTGGATGACATCTTAACATGCTAATTTACAAAGATATGTCACTTTTTAATACTTTTTAGTTCTGAAAATAATAACCCCAGCATAAGCTGGGGTTAGATTGGTTTTACTAAGTAAGTACTATTTCAAAGTTTAGAAACGGTAGCTTGCACCAACGATTACACGACGGTCAGTGATTCCTTCATAACAAGATAATCCACCTTCAGAAGCACAAGAAACATCTTGATCAGATTCAGTAAGATTTACTGCGTCTAAACTAACCACAAGATTTTCTGTGAAATCATAGCTAACACTAGCATTTAACTGGCCACGAGCTTCTACTACAGCTCTTGTTCCAAGTGGATCAAATTCATTACTAGTACCTGGTAAGTTATCAGTTTGATAAGCACTACGGTATGTATAACGAAGTCGAGCAGTTAGGTCATCTTTCTCGTAAAATACAGTAAAGTTATATGCATCTTCTGAAAGATTCAACAAGCTAGCAGCTTCACGACTGATAGGGTTCGTTACAGCATCAAAACCTTGTGCAGCATAAATTGCTTGAGCACGAGTTTCACCGATAGCAATAAAGCCAGTATTTACGTCAGCCTCTTGAATCGTATAGTTAGCAATTACACCAAAACCAGATGCCCAACCAAGAGTATCTTCAAATTCAGCAAGGCTATATTGGAATGCGAACTCAAAACCGTCTTGAGTAGTTTCACCTTCAGCGTTAAATCTTGTAGCATTACCAACACAAACACCACGACCACTACCAAATACACCAGCATCTGTATCATCACTGAATACACCACCTAGGGCACAAGGAGCACCATCGAATGCACTTGTAGTATTGCCAAATGCATCTGCTTGCTCACGGTCTCCATTAGCTAGAGTACCTGGTTGCTCAATTGTTTGACCAAACAAGTTAGAACGAGTTTTCTTGAAATAACCAACACTAACGATACTTGCTTCAGCAAAATACCATTCAAGCGAAATATCAAACGATTCTATTT
Source organism: uncultured Enterobacterales bacterium (assembly GCA_937981905.1). Lineage (GTDB taxonomy): Bacteria > Pseudomonadota > Gammaproteobacteria > Enterobacterales > Psychrobiaceae > Psychrobium. The sequence goes on along the minus strand of CALJMY010000152.1, from coordinate 1,276 downwards.
CTTCCGGCTCTAAGTCAGCATTACCTACTCGAGAAACATCGTTTACACCGCCTCGATTTGGTAGAGTACGAGCTGTTGTCATATCTTCAAAATCAGGACGATTAATATCTTCAGAGTAACTAGCACGTAGAACAACATCATCGCTAATATCAGCTACAAGACTGAAACGTGGTAACACGTAGCTATTCGAAGTATCGCCATGTACTAACTCTGTAGAAGCACTACCGTCTACTGTAGAAAAGTTAGTACGAGTACTGTTCGATTCAAAATCAGTTTTAACATAACGTAAACCAGCATTACCACGGAATATACCATGTTCAAAGTTAACCTGAGCATAAAACGCATTTGAAGTTTCTTCAATATCAAATGCAGCATTTTCATCACTTTCTAAATCAGTACTAATAGGTGTTTGTGAAACACCAGCCTCAACAATACCTGCATTTATTTGAGCTACAAAATCTTCTGCATTAACTGCTTTTGCAGGATCAAATTGTAATACACCACTAACAAATAAATCACTGCCAGTACCATCACCAAAATTATCTGGAATCTCAGTTAGAAGATCCTTAACAAAATTACCTCTCAAGCTATTAGATAAAGTACTTGTTCCACCTGCACTTGCACTAATATTATCTCTTTCACTTGTACGTTTATTGTAACGATAACCAAAATCTACCGAAGTAATTGATTCAATAGAATCTACAAAATAAGTAAAATCTGCACGTAAAGTATCCTCTTCATTTTCTCTTTCGTTTGCGCTGAAAGTACCACCATTATCCATCACATAGTTTGCAGGATCTAACAGTTGTGCTTCAGTTGGTGCATATGGGTCATCAAAATTAATGCCAAATGCAATACCATTACTTAAATCAAATTCAACTGGTGTACCATTTTCATCACGGAAATCATCTCCACTTGGAGCAATATCAGAATTAGGATTGATAAAGTTAAGTGTTAATGAAAGATTAGGGTTAACAGTTTCAGATTTAGTTGTAGATACTTCAACTGACCCAGAAAGGTTATCGGTCAGTGTAAATTCAGAACCTAATCTAAATAATTCAGTATCTGTTTCACGAGCACCAGAATCCATTGATACGCGCATGAATGGAGCACCACGACCACCAGTTCCATCATTTTGTTGTGGACTAAAAGTACCTTTAGTTACAGCAAGTATCTCACCTAGGTCTTGATTACCATTTGGACCAGGTAATGAACCGAGATCAAATGTTTCAAATTCAGTAAAGTTAGACCAAAGACCATCATCACCATCAGATTG
>CALJMY010000151.1 GCA_937981905.1 uncultured Enterobacterales bacterium | reverse complement strand
TTAAATTCTAGTGACATTCCTCGATGGGTAAAAGAATTAGAGTCATCAAGTGTCTTAAATGGATTGAAATTTTCAAATTTATCAATCGAACGTGAAGATGAAATAGTTTCCTTTAGACTGCATAATGATCCTGATTTTATTATTGAGGGAAGCCAATAATGAATATGGAAGAGTTACAAAATAAATATAAAGTATTATCTATTAGAGAGAAGGCATTAGCGTTAATATCAGCGATTATTTTAGTTGTGTTTACGAGTGTTAATTTTATTATAAGCCCAATGTTTGATGAATTTCTCGCATTAGAAAAGACTGAAAAATCTTCATTAACACTGATTAACAACTTAAATAATGAAATTAAAGCTTTGGAAAAAAAATTAGCAGACGATCCAGTTGCTGCTATTGAGCGTGAACTTAAAAACCTTAACACTCAACATCAGCAAAAAATAGAAGCGCTCGATAAGTTTAAATTAGCTTTAGTTTCTAGTGATGAGATGGCATCGTTGGTTGAAGAAGTTGTTGATGAAAATAAAAAATTATCGCTTATGTCACTTGAATCAAAAATTCCTGAGGTGTTATTAAGCCAGTTGATTGATGGGCAAGAGCAAGTTCTATTATATAAACATGCTATTGATATTAAATTAAAAGGTCAGTATTTTGCATTGTTAGCTTTCATGAAAAAAATAGAACAGAAAGAACATTCTATTTCATGGAGCGATATTGACTATCGAGTAGATAAATATCCTAATGCTATTATGTCATTTGAAATATATACAATTAGTACAGATAAGGAGTTTATAGGTGTTAAATAAAATTGTTTTGACTATAATTTTTTATATAACTTGTTGTATTTCTAGTGCTGTTTATTCTTTAGAAGACCCAACAAAGCCACCATCTTATCTTGCTAAAAGTACGATTAATGTCGAAAATACAGATAATAAGAAAAATATTAAATACGTTTTAAATGCGATTAAAATTAGTAGCGAAAGCCGTTCAGCAATTATTAACGGTGATAAATATGTCATAGGACAAACAATTGGTGAGAATCGAGTTAAGTCTATTTCATCAACTAATGTGTTATTAACATCAGGTACGGTACTTTCCTTATTTGATAATAAATCCAACAATATAGCGAAGAAGGGTTATTAACTGATGTCTCTAGTTAGTCTAAATAAATTAGCCATGGCTTGTGTTGCTATCTCTATATCTGGCTGTTCATTAACTGCTATAGAAGATGAAAGAAAGCAAATTCGTGGCGCTATTGATCTACCTACTAAATCAGTGGATACAAAAAACAAACCATTTACTGTTCCTGCTAATATTCAACAGAAAATGATGCCTTCTACATTAAATACTCCAGCACCTATATTACAAAAAAGATTTGATATATCTGCTAATAATGTTGATGTTAAAAGCTTCTTTTCAAGCTTGGTAGAACAAACACCTTACAGTGTTGTTTTTCATAATGACTTGGCTGGGACGTTGTCTTTACAACTAAAGCAAGTGACGTTAAATGAAACTGTAGAGGCGATATCTCAACTATATGATTACCGTATTAAACGTAACGGTAAAATATTACAAGTTTCACCTGCAAGTATTAGCACTGAAACATTTAGCTTTAATTATTTAAAAATTAAACGAAATGGTACATCACAAACAAGTATATCGTCAGGCGGTATAACGCAAAGTGATGATAATAATAACTCGTCGTCATCTAATAATTCAAATCAATCAAGTAGTAATAATCAGAGCGGTAAAAGTGGCAGTGGCGTTAATGGAACTTATATTGAATCTGAAACAGAGACCGATTATTGGACAGAATTAGAAGCAACATTGTCTAATTTGATTGAAGGTGAAGGCCGACAAGTCATTTTAAGTCCTCAAGCTGGTTTAGTGACAGTGAAAGGGTATCCTAAAGACATTGCTACCATTAAATCATTTTTATCACGATCTGAAGAAAACTTACAACGCCAAGTTATTCTAGAAGCACGTATTATTGAGGTAACTTTATATGATGGTTACCAACAAGGCATTGAATGGCAAGAATTGCTCACAAATGTTGGTAATAATAATATTACAGATTTTAACTATTCAACATCAGGAGGTACTCTATCTGATGTTATAAGTTCAACAATTGGTGGTGTTGCATCCGTTACTTTTAATAATGCTAATTTTACTGGTGTTGTTAATTTATTAAGTACTCAAGGTGATGTAAACGTTTTATCAAGTCCACGTATTACTGCATTAAATAATCAAAAAGCGGTTATTAAAGTTGGAAACGATGAGTATTTTGTTACTGAAATATCAACAAGTACAACGTCTTCTGCAACTAGTGTTGTATCAACGCCTGATATTGAATTAACGCCATTCTTTTCTGGTATTGCTTTAGACGTAACGCCTCAAATAGATGATGAAGGTAATGTATTATTACATGTTCATCCATCTGTTATTGATGTGGTAGAACAGCAAAAAACAATTAACTTCCAAGATTCATCATTTCAATTACCATTGGCTAATAGTTCAATTCGTGAAACAGATACTATGATCAAAGCGATTAGTGGTGATGTTGTTGTTATTGGTGGCTTAATGAGCTCAAGTACTACGGAGAATACATCTAAAGTTCCATTGTTAGGCTCTATTCCATATTTAGGTGAATTATTTACTAATCGTCAAGAATCAATCGAAAAGACAGAGCTAATTATTTTGATTAAACCTATTGTAGTTGAAGGCAAAGGTACTTGGCGCAATCAACTTAAAAAATCTAAAGAGCTATTAGACAAATGGTATCCTGAATAGGTATGTATCTTTATCATTTTGGAATGCGTGAGCTTCCGTTTACATTAACGCCAAATACGGACTTTTTTTTAAACCTTAAGCCACACGTTGAAGCTTTACAGGTATTAATTAACGCCCTTAAGCAAGGCGAAGGTTTTATTAAAGTTACTGGTGAAGTTGGTACGGGTAAAACATTAATTTGTCGTAAGCTACTTAACGAAATACCTAAAGGGTTTACTGTTGCTTACATTCCTGACCCTTATCTTTCTCCTGCAGAGTTAAGATGGGCTGTTGCCTCGGAATTAGGTTTAAGAGTTGATAATAATCTTGAGCCGCAACAATTAAAACAACGATTACAGCAACACCTATTACAATTATCTGCTCAAGGTAAAGGCGTCGTTGTTATTTTAGATGAAGCACAAGCATTACCTGATGAAAGTTTAGAAGCTCTTCGATTATTTACAAATCTAGAAACCGAACGTCGAAAGCTACTACAAGTTGTTTTATTTGCTCAACCTGAATTAGATGAACGTTTAGCGACCAAGAAATTTAGGCAGTTGAGGCAACGTATTTCATTTTCTTATCAATTACGTAGTATGTCTGCTGCTGAAGTTGCTCATTATATTACTCATCGCACTAAAGTCTCTGGTTATCAGGGGAGTGATTTGTTTGACCTACAATGTGCTAAGAAAATAGCTAAAGCAAGCCGTGGTATACCAAGGTTAGTTAATATTTTATGTCATAAATCACTTTTATTATGTTTTGGTAATAACGAGCGTATTGTTAATAAAAAACATGTGGAACTGGCAATTAAAGATACGATTGATGCCGAACAAAGTATTATTAAGAAGTTAGTTATTGGTGGTATCGTCGCTTCTGTCATTGCGATTACTTCGGTGGCTATATTTGTTCTAAAGGGGCAAGTATGAGTGTAATAAACCAAGTATTAAACGACATTGAAAAACGTAATGAAATTGACGAAAAACAACAAACTAATCAGTTTGAACCTGTAAAAATTGAAGAATTTAATCGTTTTAAATATTTATATATAACTATCGCTGTGCTTTTTATGATTTTAGTGTTGTTGTCATGGTGGTTTTTTCAAATCAACGATCATGAACGCTCTGAGGATAAAGTAATAGAATCTAATATTACCCAACTTAACACAATTGAGGTAAGTACAATAAAAGAGACTATTTCATCAAAAGTACTGACATTAGATACGCCTAATATTAATGCTATTCCAGATGATATTACTAAAGAAGAAACTATAGCTAATGTAGCTCCTATCATTCTAGAAAAAAAGCAACAGAAAGCAAAGAATGTGGTTGAATCGGTAGTTCAAAAGCCCCAGAAAGATTCGCTAGAAACGTTAACTGTAATTGAAGATAAAGAAGTCGAAATAACAGCTGAACCAATTACAAAAATAAATCAATCGTTGTCGATTACACCAATTGAAATGAGTGATGATGAAGTTGCGCAATTAAAACTAAATCAAGGAATCAAAGAACAACAGCTTGGTCGCATAGAGAAGGCTCAACAACACTGGCAACAGGCATTGGCACTCAATCCTGAATTGCATGATGCTCGCTTGCAGCTAGCTGCTAGTTTCTATGGTGCAAATGAGATATCTAAAACAATAGATTTATTGTTAAAAGCTACGTACCAATTTCCAGCATACGATGGTTATCGTTTGTTAGCGTCGCAAGTGTATTATCAACAAGATCAATTAGAACAAGCGTTATCTATTCTTAACTCTCCTTTTTTAACACCTAATGCAGCAACCGAGAATATTGTGTTAGCGGGGTCACTTGCGCAACAGTTACAACAATGGGAAATATCACTTTCAAATTATCAAGTATTAACGCAGCGTGATGATAGTAATTCACAGTGGTTATTGGGCGTAGCTATTGCTTATGATGCTTTAGGGCAATCCGAACAAGCTTATAATAACTATGCTCAAATCATCACATTATCCAATGTTGATAATACAATAATAGAATATGCAAAACAGCGTATGTCAGTGCTGAAAAATTTAATAAATTCTCGAGGAAATAATGGCTAAACAAAAACTACGAATGAGATTAGGTGATCTGTTAGTGCATGAGAATATCATTGCTGAATCGCAATTGATGGATGCATTAAAATCTCAAAAGAGTAGCGGTAAACAATTAGGTAGCGCCTTAATAGAACTTGGTTATTTATCTGAAATACAATTGTTAACCTTTTTAGCACAACAACTTAATGTTGAGTTTATAGATACAACCCAGCGCAAGCTCGATCCAAAAATTGCTCAGCAATTACCTGAAGCTCATGCCAGAAGGCATCGTGCATTAGTTATCGATGATGATGGTCTAGTTGTTACATTAGCAATGAACGATCCTGCTGACTTAAGAGCGGTTGATGCGATTGAATTATTGTTATCACCTAAACAGGTTCGTTTAGCGGCCATAACACAAACACAACTGATTGAAGCATTCGATCAATTGTATCGCCGTACACAAGATATAGCTGCTTTCGCAGAGCAATTAAGTGAAGAGCATGGTGATGAGCAAGAGTTTGAACTTGCTGGTTTGTCAGATAGTAATGAAGACGCAACCGTTGTTAAGTTATTACAATCTGTTTTTGAGGATGCTGTTCAAATTAAAGCGTCTGATATTCACATTGAGCCTGAAGAACGATTGGTTCGTATTCGTCAACGTGTTGATGGCGTATTACAAGAAAATATTATTAACGAAGCTAATATTGCATCGGCATTAGTATTACGTTTAAAGTTGATGGCTAGTTTAGATATTTCTGAAAAACGACTACCACAAGATGGTCGCTTTAATATCAAGATAAAAGGTCATAGTGTCGACGTCCGTTTATCTACCATGCCTGTGCAATTTGGTGAGTCAGTCGTAATGCGTTTGCTTGATCAATCATCTGGCGTGCTTACGATGGCACAAACAGGTATGCCAGCAGATATTCAAACTCGTTTACGGTATCAAATCAGCCGACCTCATGGCATGATCTTAGTAACTGGCCCTACTGGTAGTGGTAAAACGACTACATTATATGGCGTACTAAACGAACTTAATGAGCCAGGTAAGAAAATCATTACAGTAGAAGATCCTGTCGAGTATCGTTTACCGCGTATCAACCAAGTTCAAGTTAGTTCAAAAATAGGGTTAACCTTCTCAAATGTATTACGTACAACATTACGTCAAGATCCTGATACGTTAATGATAGGGGAGATGCGTGATCATGAAACTGTAGAGATTGGTTTACGAGGCGCATTAACGGGTCACTTAGTATTATCTACGTTACATACTAATGACGCTATTTCTAGTGCTTTACGACTAACGGATATGGGGGCTCCAGGTTATTTAGTGGCAAGTTCACTGCGCGCTATTGTTGCTCAACGACTAGTTAGAAAAAACTGCGTACATTGTAAAATTGCACATTCTTTAGATCAAAATGAACAAAGTTGGTTATCTCATATTGCTGAATTTGACGTGAGTGAGCATACTTTTTATAAAGGTGCTGGATGCCAACGCTGTCAAGAAACAGGTATGACTGGTCGTGTTGGTGTCTTTGAGCTGTTAGAAATTGATGATGCAATGGCACAAGCTATGCGTAAAGATTTACCTGATGAGTTTATACAAGCTGCCAAAGTCAGCAAAGGTTTCAAGCCATTAGCTAATGCAGCATTCAAATTTGCACTAGATGGTATTATTCCTGTTAGTGAAGTATTACGCTTAGCTGAACAATCTAGTCAACCTGTTGCTTCTACATCTATAGTGTCTGGAGTTTAATCTATGCCGATGTTTCGTTATAAATCTCGTGATCAACAAGGCCAATTAATTGAAGGTAAAATGGAAGGCACACAATCCAACCAAGTTGCTGATATATTAATTAGTCGTGGTTTGATTCCACTTGAGGTTAGCGAACTAAAAGACAGCGAAGATGGATTTACGTGGGAATCTTTATTTGAGAAACCAATTACGTTAGATGAACTCGTTATATTTTCTCGTCAAATGTATAGTTTAATGCAAGCAGGTATTCCAGTTATGCGTGCTATCGGTGGTCTTAGAGATAGTGCTAATAATGAAATAATGAAAAAGGCGTTAGCAAAAGTTTTAAATGATTTAGAATCTGGTCGTACATTATCAACAGCCCTAGCGAAGCAACCGAAAGTGTTTACACAAATTGTGGTTAGCTTAGTTCATGTTGGTGAGAATACGGGTCAACTTGACGATGCATTCTTACAGTTAGCTTCTTATTTAGAGAAAGAACAAGAAACGCGTAAACAAATTAAAGCAGCAATGCGTTATCCCATGTTTGTTATCATGGCATTAATTGGGGCGATGGTCGTATTAAATATTTGGGTTATTCCCGTGTTTGCACAAATGTTTAGTAAGTTCGGTGTTGAATTACCGTGGACAACGCGTACGTTGTTAGCAACATCGTCATTTTTTGTTAATTATTGGCCTTATATGTTGGTCGCAAGTGGCGGCGCAGTTTGGTGGGTTAAGCGTTGGATGGTATCTGAGAGTGGGCGATTAATATGGGATCGTAAAAAACTACGAATTCCTATCGTTGGTAGTGTTATAGAACGTGCATTATTAGCACGATTTGGCCGTAGTTTTTCGATGATGATTGCAGCTGGAGTCCCTTTACTTCAAGGTTTAAAACTAGTTTCTGATGCGGTTGATAATGCTTACATGGGTAGCAAAATAATAAACATGAGCACAGGAATTCGTAGTGGTGAGAGTCTATTACGTGTATCAACCAATTCAACATTATTTAATCCGTTAGTACTTCAGATGATTTCTGTAGGCGAAGA
>CALJMY010000150.1 GCA_937981905.1 uncultured Enterobacterales bacterium | reverse complement strand
TTTCGATATTTAATCTTGCAAAGTGTGTCCAGCGAATAATTTTATTCGACGTTTGAATTTGTTCAATTGACTGCGATTGTTGCAATGATTCATTTGCGGTTGTACTACTAAAAGTTGGACTTTGTGTAGTACAACCTACGATTATGAATAAAGATAATGCGATTAATCCCTTCATGATTTTTTATTCACCTGACGCTAAGTGTTGTGTATGTTTAAGCAAATCTATATCGCCTATTTTACCGTGACCGGGCACAACTGTTTGTATATTTGGATATTTATCAATTACTTTTTGAAGTGATATTGGCCACTCTTTGATTGAAGCATCTTCAACATTACCTAAATTTCTACTCTTTATACTTTTGACAAAACATCCACCAAATAAAATATTACTTTTTGGAAGCCACACGACAATATTGTCATCAGTGTGACCAGCACCCGGGTAAAATACTTCAATTGTATCGTTAACTAATTCAAATTCAGGGCTAACTATCTCGTGACTCGTGTTTTCTTTTTGTTGTCGGGTCAGCAAATTATTCGTTAAACGAGTTGCATAAGTATTTATTTTTAACTTATTTAGAAATGGTATTCCACCACTGGCATCTTCATGGAAGTGAGTGATGATAGTACTTTTAACCTTTAATTTCTTCGATTGCACCCAGAGTATTAATTCTTGTGTTGCTTCTTGAGTCCAAGGTGTATCAATAAGGTAAGCATCTTTATCATCAACAACAATTAATCCTGAAGCCCCAACTAAACCCCATGGTTCTATCTTTTTATAAGAGATATGTTGATAAACATTTTCAGCTATCTTTTTAATTTTTAGTTTCTCACTGTTGGCAGAAACACCTGTTGAAGTTACGTATAAAACGAACAAACAAATAATTGTAAATAGTTTCATTATTGAGATGCCTAATTATCAAATAGAGATAAAAGTTATTATTTAAATTAAGTGCATTAGATTAAAAAATCACTGTTCTTATAGTAATTTTTATAAATTGTTATTACGATAAAAAGTTATTAAATTAATTTTTCTTCAAAAACACATAAAAGAACATCACTGCAATTGATACACATAGAAATATTGGTGACCATGTACTAAATAAGGCAATATAACCATCGGAATTTTTAACCAATCCCGTCTGTTCTTCAAACTCTTTTACTTTACGTAATCCTAAATAGTCACTCCAAATACTCACTAAACTAAGTACTTGCATACAAGATATGAGAAATAAAATATTATTTTGTCTTCTTGTTGATTGCTCGACTAAGCTATTATAGCCACGATCAAGATAGTCTCTAAAGCCAGCGTTATTACGCGTTTCCGCTACTGCTAGCTCTATACCCCATGCTGCATCTATTTTATCGTATACATCACGCCGGTCGAGTTCAATTGCCACCTTGAACGCTTCGTTACTAAAATTAAGCATTTCAGCTTTATGCACGCATTCATCGATAATTTTAATGAATTTTAAAAACCTCTTACGTCCATATGATTGAACCCCAGACGATTCTAAGCGTAGCTTATCAACAATTTCCATATGATAATTTGTAAAAAACCATACATATTGAGCATGCAATTGAATAGGAAAGTATTGAAATATTGTAGTGTTTTCATTGGATATAATAGTATGAAATCTACCGTGAAACGCATAAACCAAGTTCTTATTATTTTCGATAGTCGTTTTATTATATTTTTTACGCTCGGCGGCCTGATTACACTTCAAAATGTCAGCGCTAAATTCACATTGGGCGGGACTTGTTTTGAAATGAAAGGTGATATTGCCTGTGTTGTTCTCAACCGAACAGGATTCATCTTTTGTAAGCTTTAGTTGCTTGGGTAGTTTTTTACAAAACGTGTCGAATACAAACGTATTTGCGTCATTGACAATTGAATCAGCCCATTGGCCTGATGGAGAATTAGTTTCTTCCTTAACTAAGACTTGCCTAACTAAGCTATAAAAATTTCCACGTACAGCTGGATTAACAGATTGCTCAATAATATAACTAAGCTCAGACTTTGGAATATCAAAGTGTAAATCGTAAACAATAACAACTTGAAACAAACGAGTATCAAAGAGTATATCGTATGACGTTTTATCTACGTTAAGGTAACCACCTAAGCCTGTATTTTTAAATACACTGTGGTTTTGTAAATCATCTTTTAATAAATCATTAGACACACTTGATGATTGTTTAACAGACTTCCAACATTGAAATTTTCTATTTCTAACACGAAAGCTTTGTAACCAATTGGATTCAAACGCACTATCGAAACCTTTTTCAAAAACACTCTCGTATTGATTCTTATGCAACAGTAAATGTTCATAAAGACTAGTATTCATACGCACTGGTTGAATACATATAGTTCTAACTTCCATATTCTTCCCTATAAAAAACCTTTATCTTCTCTAGCTAAATATGCTTCACCAAGGGGCTCTTTACGGTAGTCAATCACGAGTTCATCACCGGGAAGTATATCTTTGATACATACTATACGCATAGGTTCATACTGAACTTCAACATTAGCCTCTCTGCCATGGTTAATATAACTGTATTTGGTTCGCATTAGTCTTGCTAGAATATTGTTGCCGTCGATATAATTACATTCCATGTAAAAGTAGTTCTCGTAACCTAATGACGTAACATCGATAGTTTTTTCAATATTTTCATACGCTTCTTTAGAGACAACTTGCCCGTCAAGCATACACAATATTTGGTCATTGTTAATTTTCTCAGTCGCAAACAAACCAAAACCATGCAGTTTACTTTGTGCTATTTCTGTTTGAGGAATATTATTTAAGGTGACACTGCGTACAATATCTAGATTTTTAGTAACATCCATAGTGTTTTTTCCGTTTTCAAAAATTAAAAAGACTTGAGAATAAATGTTCTTACCTTGTTTGATGAAAAGTTGATCTTGTGACCCATTTTTCATCAGTATAATTAGTTGTCATTGTTGTTCCAGTATTTTCCCAAAAAGAAGTTCTATTAAACATATATTTAGGATGATAATTAACAGTAAGTGATGCTAACGGATAGTGATTCCATGATTTACTTACTCTTTTATCTGTCGCTTCTAGTAAATAAGTCTTACCTTCATGCTGTGCAATAACCCAAGCATGACCACTTTTTTTGTATTTGCCTAATACGACTTTAGCATCGACACCTTCCGAAATTAACCAATCTGCTAATGCCAAGGCATGATCTTCACAATCTCCTCTTGTTAACTGCATAGCTTGTGCAGAATTTTGCCACATTTCAGGAGAATAGTACTGTTTACTATCTAATTCGTATTTTTTTACTTTCGACAAAGCATATAAAGGTAACCATATATTCTTTACTGGAAATGGTCTAATGCCTACTAAATAACTATTAACGAAATGATGCTTTCGGTCTAAACCAAAAGCAGACATAGACGCGGAGTTTTTATCGGAATCAAACCATATCAATGAATAACTCTCTTTAGATTTTTCTCTTTTGATATAAGATTGAATCTGACTTTCTTCTAGAGTTTTTCCATCATTGTTAAATTTAATAGTCCCTGCTTGATTTTTATTTAGTGTGAAATCAGCATCAATATTTTGTGAGGCTAAGGTAACTTTTTCAATCAACTTATCATCATACTCAGATGATTTATTTTTATTACCAAATAAGGCAATAAAAACTAATGCAGTCAAAAATATTAAAAATAATTTCATAATTAATTAAGATTTAAGGCCAAAGCAAATAATTAATGCAACAAAAATTAAAATTGATGATGAAAATATTGCTACCGCTAAATTATTTTCTTTCAGTTCCTTTTGGATATCGACATCTTTAAGTAATTTCTTATCGATGGTAATTAATGCAAATACTGCGACAAATAGTGAAATAACCGTATAACTTAAGTTGATCAACAAATTAATTAAACTTGCTGATATAAAATCCCATTCCATAATTTCCCTTAATTTTTATAAATGTATCGTAAATAATCGTATCTTAAGTAGTTAAATAATGGCTACAGCCAGTAACTCACGTTCTTATCGATCACAGGCGGTTTACGGCATAAACCATTACCCTCTTCTGTTCCTATATATAAAAAGCCAACCAACTCGTCATCACTCTCTAATTCAAACGCAGCTTTTACAACGGGATGTGACACAATTGAACCACTGCGCCAAATACCATTATAACCAAGCGCTACAGCCATTTGCTGTAATGAGAATGTAGCACAGCCTGCTGTTTGTATTTGCTCAACGTGTGGCACTTTAGGATGGTCTGTTACTTTGGCCATCACAGCAATAATAAGTGGGGCTCTAAAAGGCATGTTTTTTGAACGAAGCAATGTTGCTTCATCACCGCCATCAGCAACGGCTACTTTAACAAATAGGTCACTTAATTTATTTAAGCCATTGTCTTTAATAACGACAAAGTGAGCTGGTTTTAGCCCAGCATGATCTGGTGCTCTCATAGCAACTGATAACATTTGATCTATTTCAGAATCACTTGGCGCTGGCGACGTTAATTTTGCGCATGAATA
>CALJMY010000149.1 GCA_937981905.1 uncultured Enterobacterales bacterium | reverse complement strand
CCAGCAATATCTACGAATTCCATCGTTGTTGGAATTACGCGTTCAGGTTTAACTATTTCAGCTAACTGATCTAAACGTAGATCTGGAACAGGAACCACACCTGTATTTGGTTCAATAGTACAGAACGGGAAGTTAGCTGCTTCGATACCAGCCTTTGTTAAGGCGTTGAATAATGTTGATTTACCAACATTTGGTAATCCGACTATGCCACATTTGAAGCCCATGGTGATTCCTTTAAAATTTGTTTGTTGAGACTAACCTTTATAGGTATGAAGTCTATTTTTTGCGCCATCAAAACCTGAAGAGAAAATGAGACTAGTAGAGCGAATTGCTTCGTCTATTGCGCCATCCATTAAATCTTGTTGAATTTTTGGTGCTTTACCTAACACATAACCTGTCACTTTATCTTTATGGCCTGGATGGCCTATCGCAATGCGAAGTCGATGAAAGTTTTTATCATTACCCATACAGCTAATGATATCACGCAAACCGTTGTGTCCACCGTGACCACCGCCTTGTTTGAACTTGGCAACACCTGGTTCTAAATCAAGCTCGTCATGAGCGACTAGAATATTCTCTACCGGAATTTGGTAAAACTTGGCCATTGCTGCAACTGCTTTACCGCTGCAATTCATAAAGGTTGTTGGGATCAATAGCCTGACATCATTGCCATCAATATTGATACGGGCAGTGTGTCCAAAGAACTTTGATTCGGTTTTTAGTGAAGTATTGTGCCAGTTGGCGAGTTGTTCAATATACCAAGCACCAGCATTATGTCTGGTGTTGGCATATTCGGGGCCTGGATTTGCCAGGCCCACTATCAGCTGAATCTGATTACTCAAGAGAGTAAGTCTTATTCTGCTGCAGCTTCTTCTGTTGCTTCTTCTTCAACGCTTGCACCTTTAGGTGTAGCAATAGAAGCAACAGTTAGATCATGACCTTCGCCTTTACGTAATTCAACAGACTCAACGCCTGCTGGTAAAGTTACGTCAGAAAGGTGAATTGTTTGGCCAAGAGCTAAGTCAGCAACATCTACTTCGATGAACTCAGGGATAGCGCTTGGTAAACAAGCAACTTCAATTTCGTTCAAGTTGTGAGCTAGAGTACCGCCAGCTTTAACACCAGCACAAGCCGCTTCGTTTAAGAAGTGAACAGGGATTGAAGTATGAAGTTCTTTAGTAGCATCGATACGTAAGAAATCTACGTGGTTAACTACAGGTCTGTGGCTATGACGCTGCATTGCTTTTACGATAACTTTTTCTTCAGAACCATCAACGTTGATAGTTAAAACTTGAGAGTAGAAGTTTTCTTGCTCTTGAGCTTTGAATAATTTGTTATGCGCTAGAGTAATAGAAACAGGAGCTGCTCCACAACCGTAGATAATAGCAGGAGTTTGATTCGCGTGACGTAGGCGGCGGCTCGCACCTTTCCCTAGATCTGTACGAATTGTTGCGTCAAGTGTAATTGCTTGTGACATGTTAATGTCTCCAATATAAAGTATTTATAGATGAGGATTTTTGCGACCAAAATCCTCTCGTGCCCGAAAATTCGGCGCGCAATTATACCAAGCGTAATTTTTTTAGGCAATCAATAGATAATAATTAAAGTAGTTTAATTCACGTCTTAGATAAATTAAGTCTAAAGTTTAAATAGGCTGTTCATTATAATTAATTTGTTAGTGTTGGCTCATCTAATAATGTGTATTTTCAGATTGGTATAATTAATTTTTATGTTAATTGAAAGTGCGCTTGTAAGTTATCTAACTGACCTAATGATGAAATAAAGCATGTAAAGTCGAATTAAAGTTAAATCGTAAACTTTTCTTAAATGTTGTTACAATTATTATTCACGGAGATCAATAAATTGATAGTTTAAAAAGCTATATTAGAATTTGGTAATGACTAAAACAAGGATTGTGAACATAAAATGAGAATCACAACAAAACTTACTTTATGTGATGAACCATCAATTAAATCACTTAAACAAGTGATATTAAACTCACTAACTCCTGATACGAAAAGTTTATTAATTTTAGCTACTGAAGCAGATAATTGGTTACCAGAAGAGATAAATGCGCTATTAACAAGTTTAAAAATACCAGTTTTCGGTGGTGTTTTCCCTTATGTTATTTTCGATGGTAACCAATATGCAACAGGAACTTTAATTGTAGGGCTAAATGTAGTCACTGATATTTTTCTTATTGAAGGTTTATCACAGGGTAAAAAGCATATTGAAGAACAATTAGAGTTATTCAGTAACAATATTACCAAAGAAAAAAATTTGATGACGATTGTTGATGGCTTAGCACCTAATATCCAACGTTTTACAGAAGGGTTGTATGAAATTACTGGTCATAATTCAATTGCATTTGGTGGTGGGGCAGGGACTTTAGATTTCATACAACAGCCTTGTCTATTTACTAATAAAGGCATGATTTTTGATGCAGCTATTATCGCTGCTATTCCTGCTTTGTGTACATTAGGAGTCTCTCATGGATTGGAAATTGCTGCTGGTCCTTTCCTCGTTACAAAATCAAAAGATAATATTCTTGAGTCATTGGACTACAAACCTGCTTTAGATGTTTATCAAAAACATCTATTTGAAGATACTGAGTATATTTTCAATCAAGACAGTTTTTGTGATGTATCTAAAATGTGTCCGCTTGGGATAGAAAATTTAGACGGTGAAATATCAGCAAGAGTTTCAATGGCTACAGATAATAAATCACTTATTCTTACTGGTGATATCCCTGAAAACTCTATTGTTTATTTATTAAAAGGAAATAATGATAATCTGATTTCGGCTTCTGGTCAGTCAGCTAACATGGCTTATGCAGCTAATCAATCGACTAATAAAAATGATATGTCGGTTATTATATTTGATTGCGCTAGTCGCACTTTAATTTTAGAACACGATTTTTGTAAAGAATTAAATGCTATTAAAGAAAACCTTAATAACCATCCACATGTTTTTGGAGCACTTTCCAT
>CALJMY010000148.1 GCA_937981905.1 uncultured Enterobacterales bacterium | reverse complement strand
TGGTGCAAGATTACGCACAAGTAGTTTCATGGCGGAGTTCCTCATAATTTCAATGGCCGGATCATAACAGATAACCCTAGTACAATGTTGTAAGTTGGTTATGTTTTGATGATAAAATTACGTTACACTATCGAAAAATTTAAATGAGTTTCTTATGAGTACAAAATTTAATTACCAAACCTCTTTTATCTTAGATAAATCCCATTTTAGCGAGTGTTTTGACCAATCGATTACAGAGCAAACTTTGTGGGTTAAATACCGAAAAGTTGTTATTTTAGCGATTGTAGGATTGTTATTATTATTTGTTGTAGGTACTAATCACTACGCTGCATTTTTTGTTGTCGGGCTGTCAGCTATTGAAGCATTAAGTATTTATTATCAAAAAACATGGTGGTTATGGCGACAAATGTTAAGCAAAGCTTATAACCATACTGTTGAAATTATTGTTAATGATGAAAGTATTACGATTAAGTCATTTCATGTTAACAGTGAAATGTCATTTGAGAATATTACACAATGCGAAGAAAAAGAATCAGGATTATTGTTAACTCATTTAAAAAGTCGTAACTATATTTCGAAGAGTTGTTTGTCTGATGAAGCGATAGATTTTATTAAATCAAAATCAGACTAAATCGAATGTGGAGGTAACGTAATGTTACCTCCAAACCACTTATTCAGCCGTAGCTAATTTAGGGTTATCACCATATTGATTTTCTTCAAGGCTGTCTTGAACAAAGAATATGATTAATACAATAGCGCCAATAAGTGGAACTAAACCAATTAATAACCACCAACCCGAACGCCCTGTATCATGTAAACGACGAACACCGACAGCAATAGATGGCAGTAAAACAGCTAAACTATATAAGTAAGCAAGCTCTGGTAATCCAATAATACCGGTCACAATACCAAATACAATTGAGATAATGAAGTTGAACAAAAAGAACATCCAATATTCTTTACGACGAGCACGTCCTGAAAATGTGACGTAATTCTTTAATACTTTTGTATACCATTCCATTTTATAAAATCCTTAAATACCTCAAAAATTTACTAACCAGCCTAGAGGCATTGCTTAGTTAGTGTAATACAACTTTGCTAATTTACGCTTTAATAGGCGATAAAATCGACGTCGTATTATAAAAGGATATACGTTTACTTTGCCATCAATTCTTACAAAATAAATAATGATAACTACTTTATCGCTCTTGCTAGTTATTTTAGAGGTGTTTATGCTGGTTCTCTTAAATTAAATACTACATTAGTATTTAATTCAGTTATTAATTCTTCATTTTTTTATATTGAAATATAAGGTTCTTTTAATGGTTCAAACTTCACAATATCCAATCGGAAATATAGATGAACCTTGGGGAGATAGTGAAAAATCTCAATGGTTAGATAAACAATTGATTAAACGTAGCTATCATGGAGACGTGATCAGTAAAGCGAATGCTATGTGTGAACTACCAATTGTGAAAAAATTATTTACGTTAGAAAAATATAATCAATTAGATTATGAAAACGTCATACAAGGTGCTAGTAAGTATCCACTACTCGCGTTTAAAACTAGACGTTGGGATAACAATAAACAGACACTATTAGTCACTGGCGGCGTACACGGTTATGAAACGAGTGGTGTGCATGGTGCTTTAGCTTTTGTTGAACGAGAAGCGGCAAACTATTCAAATTCATTTAATATGATCATCGCATTCTGCATAAGCCCTTGGGGATATGAAACGATTAATCGTTGGAATCCGCAAGCTGTTGATCCAAATCGTTCATTTTATAAAAACAGTCCAGCGCCAGAATCCGCGGCCATTATTAATTATATTGAAGCATTAGATATTAAAATAGATTGCCATGTCGATTTACATGAAACGACCGATACCGACAATAGTGAATTCAGACCGGCACTGGCTGCCAGAGATGCAGAAACTCATGACAACTGGGACATTCCAGACGGATTCTATCTAGTAGGCGATACGCTAAAGCCTGTTCCTGAATTTCAACGTCGTGTTATAGAACATGTTGAAAAAGTAACGCATATTGCACCGTCAGATGAAGATGGTCGATTAATTGGCGTAGCGCAAGCACAAATTGGTGTTATTAACTACGCAATTGTTGAATTAGGTTTGTGTGCTGGTTTTAGTAATAGTGATTATTGTACGACGACTGAAGTTTATCCTGATAGCCCGTTAGTTGATGAAGCTAATTGTGTTGATGCACAGGTTGCCGCTGTTGTTGGTGCGTTAAGTTATTTATTAGATAAAGCTAATAACTAACTAAGTATATTAAACTAGGAATATTAAACCATGAGTCTTAAGCAATGAGCCTTATACAATGGGCTGACTTTACTAAAGTCGAATTACGTGTTGGTACTATCGTCCAAGTATTAGATTTCCCTCAAGCTAGAAACCCTGCTTATATCTTGCATGTTGATTTTGGCGAGGACATTGGCGTTAAAAAATCAAGCGCTCAAATTACTACACTTTATTCAAAGGAGTCGCTGGTGGGCAAGAAAATTATGGCAGT
>CALJMY010000147.1 GCA_937981905.1 uncultured Enterobacterales bacterium | reverse complement strand
ATTAATTAACGATTTAATATCACTAACTTGATTAATCTCAACATTTGATTCCAAAAGTTCAGGCAAAATAAATCCCGAATTAAAAGAGGTAGATATTACGTTTTTTGATTCAATATTTGTACAGCCCAGTAATGATATTGACACTATAAAAACACTGCTAATAATTTTTGAACAAGATTTAAATTTTTGCTTTAGCATTTTTAGCAGCCTTTTCTAATAGATCTTTAACATACTTATTTCGTTCAGCCGAGATAGGGGATTTTCTATTAGATTCTTTCGCTGCGGTTGTCCAATCTTTAGCTATTATGGCTTTTTTAAAATTTGGCCACTTCTTATTTAAATCAGTCATACCTACATTAAAAATAATATCAAACAATGCAAACCTAACTTCACTAGGATAAGTCGCGAAACCAGAGAATATTTTTTTTAATTCACCTTCAAAGCTATCAATGTGCTTATTTGTTAGTGCTTTTATATCGGTATCTAATAACTTAAGTTTTACATGCTTTTTATATGAACTAGCTATACGATTCTTCGGTTGCTTTTTTACAGAGTCATAATCAGCTTTTATTTCATCTTTAGTGGCTGCAACGTTATTATCTTTTTTGAAATTGAGTTTTTGAGCACTCACTAGGTCTTTTAATAGATGACCAACACCCACCGTGACATAACCTTTGGAATCTAAATATAAATGGGTAACTTTCCCTTCATATTTTTCTAATTTCGAACGTAATGTTGCTTTATCTGTTGCAGAAACCATAAATTAACTTCCATTTAATATTTTAAAATCGAACTATATACCATCGAATACATATATTAAACCCTTGTTGTAGTTAATTAAAAATAGATAAAGCAATAGTATTTTACTTGTTAAATAAAAATAAAAATAAAAACAAAAGGTAAATAAAAGGGACACACACTTTTTTATCATTGAAATTTCATGTAATTAAAACATACATGGTTAAATCTACTTGATTTAACCATTCGTCCCTCTCAAAGAATAAAAACCAATTTGAGTTGATTAACACACTTAATCGTATCATAATTTGATACGATTAATGTCCGTAAACGACTCAGGTGAATTATGCACTCTTCTCCGTTATATATTTGGCAAAGCAAAAACTGGCCTAATTTTAGTTATGTCAACTCAAAAGTCATGGCTGGGTTAGAAAGCTGTATTCAAGCTGTAGCGCCTTTAAAACAGTTAAGTAAAGTGCTGAGCCATGACCAACAATTAGACTGGGAAGCGGCGATATTACTTGATGAAACGTTAGCGTCTGGAAAGATTGAAGGCGAGTTGTATGATCGCGATTCTGTGCGCTCTAGCATTGTTAATAAACTGGGCATTCGCTCAGGCACAAAATTTAATAAGCAAAGCGATGCGATGGTTGAGCTGTTGTTATCGGCTATTCGTAGCAGTGACCAACCAATAACGCATGACGTTATCAAGCAATGGCATCAGATACTTTTTCCTGTTGCGCCACTCCCTGTTTGTCCAAGAAAAAGTCCATTGACTATTGGTGATTATCGCAACGACACCATGCAAATTATATCGGGACAATATGGTAAGCAAAAAATCCATTTTGAAGCACCTGCCAAAATAAAGCACGAAGTAGAACAAGAAATGGAATTGTTTTTTGATTGGCTAAATACGTCATCAAACGATTCAACATTTATTAGAGCGGCTATTGCGAAGTTTTGGTTTGTGACGATTCATCCTTTTGATGATGGGAATGGCAGGTTATCGCGGATTATTGCCGAACGCTGTTTAGCCGAAGCAGAGGATACTAACTTACGATTGTTTTCTTTGTCGTCTGCGTTTGAAAGCCATCATCATGAATATTATGAACAACTGGAAAGTCATCAGCGTTATCAGTCTGATAATCTTGATTTAACACAGTGGATAATTTGGTTTTTGTCGATGGTAGAAATCGCGGCCATTGATGCTAAAAAAGAGTTTGAGCGAGTAATGCAAACAACTACTTTTTGGCAAAGGCACCAAGAAACTATCATAAACTCAAGACAACAAAAGTTACTTGCGCGTTTGTTAGAAACCACTGATTTTAGTGATGGAATTTCTCGTAAAAAATATAAAGCACTAGCCAAAACAACTGATGCAACCGCTGCAAGGGACATTGCCGATTTAGTTGAAAAAAACATGCTAACGCCTGTGGGCGAGGGGCGTAGTCGGCGGTATTTTATTAAATTTTTAAATTTAATAAGCTAGCGCTTCTAATCCTTTGTGTGCCACTAAGTTAAGCAGCTTTAAAGACGCTCCTCTCGGTGATTTACCACCTTGTTCCCATGATCTAACAGTCGAAGGGCTTGTGTTCAAGTATGCTGTAAAAACACTTTGGCTCACATGAACGCTTTCTCGAATGGCTTTTATGTGCGCTGCGTCGTAATGTTCTACTTCAGGTAGACACAATACATCAAACTCACGCATCGTTAGAATGTCCATTGAACCTGCATTAGTTAAGCCTTTGGCTGTGTCGTGCATGACATCTAAAATATTATTACTCATAACTTTTTCACCTTGATCAACTCACCTGACTTAACCGCTTTATTAAGCTGTAGGTTTGAATAATCCAGCCATCAACTTTAGTGCTTTTAATTCTTTTTTATTAATATTCTTTCCTCACTACAAAATATACCACTAAGTGTTATATTT
>CALJMY010000146.1 GCA_937981905.1 uncultured Enterobacterales bacterium | reverse complement strand
AAGTTTGTTGTTGAACTTATTTGCCCAATCGCGATGGACGAAGGTTTACGCTTCGCTATCCGTGAAGGTGGCCGTACAGTTGGTGCTGGTGTTGTTGCGAAAATCATGGACTAATATTTAGCTTAGCTAAATACCAAGATTCAAAAAGGTCACTTCGGTGGCCTTTTTTTATGCCTATAATTCACGTTTCAACAGATATTTCTATTGTTGGTTCTTTGCTAGGTAAGTTATGGATTGATATTTGAAAAATTTAAAAACAGATATAGCAGGCGGGAAATACAGTAAGACTATTTTAGAAAAATAAACACTTAGCAATATAACGACACCAATAAGCCGATGCCGCTATTAATCATCAGTAGTTATTAGTTACCAATCATTGCGCTTTCTTGAGCAAGTTGCGTAACAACCATTGGATGCTCACAAAAGTCAGCGGCGAATTTCGCTACTGCTGGATATTTTTCTGCATCGATCTCAAATTTTGCATGTTTCAAACTCATCATATGAACACCAATTGATAAATCAGCAACACTAAATTCATTACCTACAAAATAAGTATTGTTTGCTAATGTGCTTTCTAAATAAGCTAGTTGTTCAGGAATAAGATTTGATACTAAATCTGCAACGCGCTCTTCTTCTGTTGTGTGTTCAAAAAATGCAGGACCAACAACAAGTTGGAAATATAATCCTGAAATCACATCAGCTAATTTAGTATCACAATACTTTTCTAACCACAATGCTTGACCATAATCTTCAGCATTAGTCGGGTATAGCGGTGTTTGCGTTTCTGTACGTTCTAAATAAGCAACAATCACTGAAGAATCTGAAAATCCAGAGTTTTCGTTTACTCTATAAGCTGGTATTTTTCCTAATGGAGAAGCCGCTCTAAAAATTGGATCTTCACTACCCGGCATTGTAGGTTCAAGATCGTAGCTTACCCCTTTAAATGCATGAGCCAACATTACTTTACGTACGTAAGGAGATGGTGGAACACCATAAATAATCGCCATAATTTTTCCTTTATTAGGCTTCAAGCCTTTGTAATTAATTACCCGTAACTTATTATCGTTAACAGATTAAGTGAAATGAATCTTCAATTTTATATTACCTTAGTTTTATAAATAAGTAGTCACTTAAATATCACGATAGTGATTAATAGATTTACTAGATACTAAAGACTAGTGACGACTTTATGATTCATTGATAAGTGCACTATGTAATGTAGAATAAACCACTGATTATCAATAAAACTATCCAAGAGCTTATTGCTTCATGACAAAAACTAACCTTGTAACACCTGCTGGCTGGAATAAACTCGATCAAGAATTAAAATATTTATGGAAAGTCAAACGTCCACAAGTAACTCGTGCTGTATCTGAAGCAGCAGCTTTAGGTGATCGCAGTGAAAATGCAGAATACAAAGAAGGTAAACGAGAATTACGCTCTATTGATCGTCGTCTTCAATTTTTAATGAAACGTTTAGATGGATTACAAATAGTTCATTACGCGCCATCGCAAGAAGGCAAAGTATATTTTGGTGCTTATGTCGAGCTTGAAAATGAACAAGAAGAACAAGCAACTTATCGTATTGTTGGGCCAGATGAAATAGACGTTGCCAATAACCACATAACAATCGACTCGCCAATGGCTCGTGCTTTAATAGGTAAACAAGTTGATGATGAAGTCATTGTGAAAACGCCGAAAGGCGATAGAGTTTGGTTTGTTAATAATATTTTTTATAAAAAGTAACACTATTTTATTATTTAATAGTATTACTTTTTATGGCGTGTTTTTAGTTTGAATTATTTTTATATAAATCACTTAGCTTTTAAAAATACACATCACTTCAACTATCTCATCTGCCTACTCCCATCAAACACTAATAAAAATATACCGTGGCTCGGTTGCAAAAAAATAAGGTGTTAAATACTAACGGTGTAATATCGTGTAATGTTTTATCTTCTCTATATATTCTAATCTTACTTCGTAATTAATAGAATCTACATTAAAGAGAAGTTTAGATTATGCATAAACATACACAATATCAAGAGCCTGAACTTGCAGAGTTTACCGTATTCGATATACCAGACGCTGCCACAACAGGCATGTTAAATGAATTGTTACGTCAACAACTTTCTCCTAACTTACCGAGTCAACAGACACAATCAAATGATGACGTTGAGCGATCAGATAAAACGTTAATGTCCTGTGCGGTAGACGCTATTGATGAATTACTAACGAACCCTTATTTTGAACGTGAACAAGTACACAGTAAATTAAGTGAATTATTTCACCAACAAAAAAGAATTTACTTAGAAACACCCATTGAAGAGGAATTGCGAAAGCGACAATTTATTACTCACTGTGGTTTGGTGATGTCCCCCGATAATTGTATTACCACTCAGTTAGATGATATTCGAGTGCGTGCATTTGTAAGAGGCATTCATGCTGCGTTACAACAAAAAATCAATACAGAAAATAGTAATATTCATGTGGTTTATCCAGCATGTGGGCCTTTCGCACCGTTATTGATGCCGTTAATTGGTTTTTATAAACATCATCAGATATTTTCAGCGACTCAACTACAAATAACACTTATTGATATGCAACCCGGTGCTGTTCAAAGCCTTTCTGCATTGATTGAAGAGATGGATATTAGCGAATACATTCAAGATGTTCTCTGTATGGATGCTACGCAATATGACAACGGAACAAACACTATCGACTTAGTGATTTTAGAAGCTATGCAACATGGATTTAGCCGAGAAGGTCAGCTGTCTATTGCACGTCATTTCTCCAAACAACTGAATGTTAATGGTAGTTTTATTCCCCAAAAAATTATTGTAAGTGCTCATCTTACTAACCTTCAACAAGAATTTGGGGATCAATGGTGTGATTCTGAGTTTGTTTCTGAATCAGACATGAAAATAAACATGGCACAAGATCGTATTGTACTCGGTGACATATTAACCGTTACGGCTGAAAAACTGAGAAATATGAAAGAGGTAGTACTTGATGAAAGTACCACGCTGATTGAGTGTGGCACCGTTCAAATTCCTTTTTTGTCAGAGAATGAAGAAAAATCAATTATATTATCAACGAAAGTACAAACTTGGGATAACGAGTGGATTGGTGAATATGATTCTGGCATCACTCACCCTTTACCCGATCAAAATATTTGTATTAATTTTAAACCTAAAGAAGATAAGCCAGGCGACTTATTACTTAAAAGTGGTGACGGTTTAAAATTTTATTACCGCATGAACGGTTTACCTGGTTTTCTACCCACGTGGATAGCAGGAGATATTTAGCATGACTGAGTTAAATAAAAACCTGAAAGTGTCGATATTTGTAGACTCACCGTTGTGTGTCACAACGATTAACATGTTATTACAACAGCAACAATTAGCAGGGGTAGTGTTAGGTAACAGTAACCTTGTTTTTACCCAACAACTACAAGACTGGTTACAACAACTCAAGATACCCTTTATTCAATTTTCTCCCGATAACACAGAAACGGTGACTGCGGAGTTAATGCGCTGGGAAAGTAATGTGGCATTTAGCTTTACCGTTGAAGATGATTTTTCGGCGCAATTCTCAACATTGTTTTATCATGGTTTATATCATTTTCATCATTCACCATTTCCAGCCTACCAAGGAGCAATGTCTTTATATTGGCAGCTACGTGAACAATGCACTCAAACGAAAATCACATTGCAAAAAGCTAATGTTTTGGCACAAGCACCACAATTATCACATGATCTTTTTACCAGTCCAGTCATTGACATCCATCCATTGGAAACGTCTCAGAGTCTTGAGCACAAG
The DNA here is from genome assembly GCA_937981905.1 of uncultured Enterobacterales bacterium. Taxonomy (GTDB): domain Bacteria; phylum Pseudomonadota; class Gammaproteobacteria; order Enterobacterales; family Psychrobiaceae; genus Psychrobium. The sequence goes on along the minus strand of CALJMY010000146.1, from coordinate 613 downwards.
ATTACAGCACAAATTTCCCCTTTGATTAATCAATTATTGGAGCAAATACAACAAGACAATGTTCAATTAAACGTTGCTGAATTTACAGCGTCAATAGCGCAGGCAGTTACAGACAATGACCTTAAAGTGGATTGGCATACCATGAACAGTGAGCAAATTTGTGCTTTAGCTCGGGCAGGTAATCCACATTTAGGAGGATGCATTGTTGTGCTAGGTAAAACAGCCTTAAATTTACTGCAAGCTAGTCCTATTAAATATCCTACTTACGGCGTGTCAGCTGGGACTATTTGTCATACAGGAGCATCCGATGGAGTGATAGTAGCCACCATCAATGGCGCTATTAAATTAGATATTTTATCTAATGCGGATGGAATATTCTCAGGTAGTGTTTTTTGTGAAAAATCTAAAATTGAAGCTGGCATGGCTTTTATATAATCATTGATTGAGATTAGATACAGCAATGTTAAAGGCTTAATACTTAGACATTATATTACTCACCTATTTGTATATCAGTAGTACACAAATAGGGTGTATTAGTCATCGAATATAACAGTATTTGATGTTTCTTACGCTTTATTAAGTGAAGAATATTAAAGCGTTTCATTTATTAAAA
>CALJMY010000145.1 GCA_937981905.1 uncultured Enterobacterales bacterium | reverse complement strand
GTGAAATACGTGATCTTGAAACAGCTGATATTGCAATAAAAGCGGCTCAAACAGGCCATCTTGTTTTATCAACACTTCATACTAATTCTGCCGCTGAAACCATTACTCGTTTAGTTAATATGGGAGTCCCCGGATATAATATAGCAAGTTCGGTGACTTTAATTATTGCGCAGCGTTTAGCAAGGCGTTTATGTGAACATTGTAAATCCCCTGAAAATATTCCTACAGAAGAATTAATAAAATTAGGTTTTACAGAAACACAAGTAGCAACAGAACCTACTTTTTATAAACCAGTAGGATGTGATAAATGTTCTGGTGGTTATAAAGGACGTGTTGGTATTTATGAAACAATGCCAATATCAGAAGCTATCGGTCGAGCAATTATGGTTGGCGGTAATTCAATAGAGATATCTGACATTGCACGCTCAGAAGGCGTTAACGACTTACGCCAGTCTGGCTTATTGAAAGCATTAAAAGGTGTAACAAGCCTTGCAGAAATAAATCGTGTTACGAGTTTCTAACACTTAATTTAGATAATAAATGGTAATTAATAAATTATGGCCAATAAAAGTAAAAAAAACAAAATTATTATTCATACTTATATATGGCAAGGAATAAATCGTAAAGGCGACAAAGTAAATGGCGAATATAAAGGGAAAAATGAGAAGGAAGTAAAAGAAGCTCTTCGTCGTCAAGGTGTAAATCCGACTAAGTTAAAAAAGAAACCAGAACCTTTATTCAAGGTCGGTGCAGCGCATACTATTACCGCAATGGATATAGCATTAGTTTCACGCCAATTAGCAACCATGCTATCAGCTGGTGTACCTCTAGTTCAAAGCATGGCTATTGTTGCTGAAGGGCATGAAAAAGCTAAAATGAGAGATTTATTAAGTGGTATTAATGGTGATATACAATCTGGGATTCCTGTTGCTGATGCATTGCGGCCTCATCGTGAATATTTTGATGATTTATATTGTGATTTAGTGGCTGTAGCTGAGCAGTCCGGGACTCTCGACCAAGTATACGATCGTATTGCAACTTACAAAGAAAAAACAGAAGCTCTTAAATCAAAGATAAAAAAAGCCTTGCTATATCCAATAGCTGTGGTGGTGGTCGCATTTGCTGTAACTATGTTATTACTTATTTTTGTAGTTCCACAGTTTGAGTCTATTTTTGCTGGGTTTGGCGCTGAATTACCTGTATTTACTCAATTTGTACTTGGTATTTCAGAAGTAGTACAGGCATATTGGTACCTCATTGTGGGTGCAATTATTTTAGCTGGTGTTCTATTTAAAAAAGCACATTTTAAATATGAAAAAATTCGAAATAAAACTGATATTTTCTTATTGAAACTTCCTATTCTCGGTCCTATTTTAAGGAAATCTTGCATAGCACGCTTTAGCCGTACTTTAGCAACAACCTTTACTGCAGGTGTACCTTTATTAGACGGCTTAGAATCTGCAGCAGGCGCATCAGGTAATTACGTATACCGTACAGCTGTTTTAGCCGCTCGTCGTGATGTAGAATCTGGCTTAATGCTAAATATAGCGATGAGAACATCAAATATTTTTCCTAATATGTTAATACAAATGATTATGATCGGTGAAGAGTCTGGGAATATTGATGACATGTTAAATAAAGTTGCTAATATTTATGAAGCAGAAGTTGATGATGCAGTAGATGGTTTAACAACATTAATAGAACCGCTTATTATGGTAGTTATTGGAACGATCGTCGGTGGGCTTATTATTGCGATGTATTTACCTATTTTTAAAATTGGTAGCATTATTTAATTTCTATATTTCATTAGAGCGTTATGAATCAATTTATTATTTTATTACAACAACAACCTATTTATTTTTACACTTTGATAACGATATTAGGACTGCTTATTGGTAGTTTCCTCAATGTTGTTATCTACCGTCTACCAGTAATGATGGAGCGTGCTTTTAAAAAAGATGCGGGTGAATATTTCAATTTAGATAATGCAACAGATACGTTGGATACAAAACATAACGAAACTGATGCTATCTTTAATTTATCAATACCTCGTTCTGCATGTCCAAATTGTAAGCATAAAATAACAGCAATAGAAAACATTCCTGTTGTTAGTTTTCTTTTTCTAAAAGGGAAATGTAGTGATTGTAAAATTAAAATCTCACCACGTTATCCACTCATAGAATTACTTACTGGCGTTTTATCATTAGTTGTCGCTTTTCAATTTGGTGTAACTTGGCAAGTTGTTGCAGCATTGATATTAACTTGGTCATTAATCACATTAACTTTTATTGATTTTGACACAATGTTGTTACCTGACAGTATTGTATTGCCTATTCTATGGTTAGGACTATTTTGTAATAATTTAATGCTTTTTACTGATCTACAAAGTGCTTTTATTGGTGCGCTTGCTGGTTATTTAAGTTTATGGTCTATCTATTGGGCGTTTAAACTCATCACAGGCAAAGAAGGCATGGGTTATGGTGATTTTAAACTATTTGCTTTAATTGGTGCATGGTTAGGTTGGCAATATCTTCCTTTGACGATTTTATTATCATCGGTGGTTGGTGCTGTTATTGGCATTGTACTAATGATAAACCGAAATAAAAACACAACAATGGCAATACCTTTTGGCCCTTATTTAGCGATAGCTGGTTGGATAGCGTTAATGTGGGGTGAACAAATAAACCAAGCATATCTTGGATATATGGGGTTATGAGTCAATTAATTATTGGGTTAACAGGTGGTATTGCAAGCGGTAAAACAACAGTATCTGATACTTTTTCTGAACACAATGTAGATATTGTCGATGCAGATATAGTTGCAAGAGAAGCTGTTTCTATAGATTCTAAGGCATTACAAGAAATTGTAACTCATTTTGGTAGTAAAATATTATTACCAACTGGTGAGTTAAACAGACGCCAATTAAGAGATATAATTTTTAGCAATGAATTAGAAAAAAAATGGCTTAATTCATTGTTACACCCTCTTATTAGAGAAACAATCGCCACCCAATTACAAAATTGTTCAACACCTTATTGCATTCTTGTTGCTCCGCTACTGATAGAAAATAAAATGGAAGCATTAGTTGATAAAATATTAGTCATTGATGTGGATGAAGAAACACAAATACAACGAACTATGGCTAGAGATCAATGCTCTTATGAACAAGCAAAAGCGATATTAAGCGCACAAATAACACGAAAAGACCGTTTAATAGCTGCAGATGACATTATTCACAACAATGGAATGATTGATAAGTTGACTAATGACATAAAAAAATTGCATGATAAGTACTCAAAAATTGCACAGGAAGGATCCTGATGCGCATATTATCCCATTAAATTATTCAGTAACCCTAATAATAAAAATAATAAGGGTACTAAACACTAGAGATTAAACTAGAACAATAATTTTTCACTAAAGTAATGTTATCCATATGACAGAAACTATTATTTACGAATATCCGCTATCGGAGAAAATTCGTTGCTATTTACGAGTTGAACAATTGAGTGAGCAATTGCTTAGCTATAAGAATATTGATAATCCTCACCTTTTTAAACCTTTCTTTGGATTACTTTTTTCGTTATCAGAACAATTTGATCGTGGTGAATTAAAAAAAGAATTACTTCGAGATTTAGATCAGCATAAATTATCACTGAATCAATGGCGTGAAGATGAAAATATCGATCAAATTCAATTAGGCAAATTATTGAATAAAATAGATGATTTTAAATCATCGCAAAATCAAACAGATAAAGCCCACGTTATCATTGGTCAAGATTCACTTTTAAATCAAATTAAAAATAAGTCATCATTGCCTGGTGGTGGTAGTACTTTTGATACTCCGTTATTACATTATTGGAACCATTTACCATGGAATGATCGTCTAAACGACATTAATCGTTGGCTATCACCTTTTATCCAAACTATTGAAGCAATTAATCTATTACTTCAATTAACCCGCGAGTCATCCAATTACAATGAACATGTTGCTGTTGATGGGTTCTATCAACATAGTTGTGAAAACCTACAACTTTTAAGAATTAAAGTAATGACACATCAAGACAATTATCCGGTTATTAGTGGTTATAAGAATCGCTATGCGATTAGGTTTCAATCATGGAATGAACAGCCCGTGCATGATGTGAAATTCATGATTTCTTGTTGTTAAATATCAGCCTATAATAGGCTTTATATAAATTATTGAGTTTAAAATTAATGACAGTCGTTAATTGCCCTACTTGCGAAAAAAAAGTAGTTTGGAATACAGAAAGTGTTCATCGTCCATTTTGTTCTGAAAGATGTAAATTAATCGACTTGGGGGAATGGGCTAGTGAAAACCATACAATTGAAGGCGCTGAAAGTCGAGACGCACTTCAATTTGATGAATTTGATATCGCATTAAATGATGAGTTTTTTACGCCAGAATAAAAATAGAGCTGTCATTATTTACTATAGCGCTATTTTAGCGCTTATCTCTTATCCATCAAAGATTCGACGATCGGTTGATTAGCCTCTGGAAATGTAAAATTAGTTAGCTCCTCTCTTGCTATCCAACGTATCTCTTGATCTTCAGCGCCAATAGCTTCCCCTATAAAATCAGTCACTGTCCAAACATTTAACGACACCAGTTTATCGCCATAATCATAATCTAACACCATCATAGGTGATGCTTGTTGAATA
>CALJMY010000144.1 GCA_937981905.1 uncultured Enterobacterales bacterium | reverse complement strand
TTGCAATCATCGATTGTAACTGTAATAAGCGGTCAGTTTGATGCATTGATAATTGTTTTTTAGCAATTAATACTTTGCTGTTATTGCTTGCTTGATTGAATAAAGGAATATCAAGAGAGACACCTACAGACAACAAATCAGATCGCGAATTCCCCATTGGATCATCACTTCTAAATCCGTAACTAGCGTTAACGCCCCATTGTGTTTTTTTACTTTGTTTTGCTATATCAATACCAGTGGTTAGTGCCTGATGCATTTTTATAAAAACAAATAACGTGGGATGGTTATATAACGTATCACTCCATTGCTGATCGTTAACAGGAAGTTTAGTAAGTGCTAACTTAATAGGGCTATATTCTGTAGAAATATTAAAATCAACTAATTGGCTAGGCAGCCACTGTCTTAATTTTTGTTGTGATATCGAAGCACTTTGTTCCAATTGGCTGATACGATCTTCTAGCGCCGTTAATTCAACTTGAGCAATAATGATTTCACTTTGACTGACATTTTGGCTACCGACTTCGTAACGACGCTGCGCTGTTGATATTAGCTGTTCTAATAATAATTTAGCCTGTTCTACAATTGTTTTACGGTAGTTATCAGCAAACGCATTTAACCATAAAGTAGCCACAGCTAACTTTACTTTTTCTTGACGTTCTTGAGCAAGAATAGGATACATTTCACGACGTTCACGTTTCATTTTTTGCGATAAATTAGCGGTATCACCACGTAAAAATTGCTGCGATAATTTTAACTTAAATTGAGTCATTCGTTCTTGATCAAAACGAAAAGTATCGCTAGCAAGATTAGCAATTTCAATATTCAACGTAGGGTTTGGCATTGCAGATGAAATTACACTTTCAGCCTGTTCTATTTCACTACTTTTTCTATTCTTCTGGTGCCAAATATCTTGCTCTATAGCCACCTGAATACTTTGTTGTAAATCTAGTAAGTTATCTGAATGGCTAGCCTGAGCATTACTTATAAAAGTTGAATAACAAAGAAGAACAACACTATTGGTGATGTGCTTTTTACAAAAATAGCGGATGACTAAAAAGCCATGGGATATATAAGAAATGAGTAACAACATTATTATGCCTTAGTTAAGGCTATTGTTATGAATTGATTATTTATAATCACGTTTAACATTCACAACAATAGATAAAAATTAATACTATTTGTTCGCTAAAGAACAAATAAAATTTAAAGTGATCTGTAGCGTGTTAAACGTTTATCGGCGGGCGATATAAAGAGGTAGAAATACTAATAGGGTATGAGGTAGGTAAACTAGCATCATTATGTAGTAACGATGTTTTGAGTAATATTGGTTGGTAATCGATAATAACAGCTGAAGTAGCATAGACATTAGAACAACATTCACACTCGCTCATGCATTCTGCCATATCACTCATTGGCATGTCGCTATTACTCATCATTTCTCGGCAATGGGCTTGTTGTATAGCTGTCATACTAGATTGTTCGATTACATTTGATTGCATTAAGTTTGAAACAGGCATCACAGCAGCTAGCGAAATTTGCATTACGCTAACAAAAAACAACATCAAACAAACAATGCGCTGAATTGACGACAATTTAACAACCTAATAAATCAATGAGTAGTTATCATAATAAAATCAAGGTCTGTTTACAACATACAGAATTTATACAATTTTAAAATTTAAACTAAACATTTGTTTAAATGAACGTTATTATATTTATTAACTATTGTAATGAGCAAATCGCATGTCCAAAGTATTAAATCAACTATTAGATTTATTAAGTTTAGAGACCATAGAGCAAGGTATCTATCGTGGTAATAGCCAAGACTTAGGATTTGGCCGTGTATTTGGCGGACAAGTTATTGGCCAAGCATTGTTTGCGGCCAAAGAAACTGTTGATAGTAAATTTAGTGTTAATTCATTTCATTGTTATTTTCTACGAATGGCAGATTCAGCAAAGCCTATTGTTTACGATGTTGAAGTAATTAGAGATGGGCGTTCTATTGCCACTCGCCGTATTAAAGCGATTCAAAATGGACAGCCTATTTTTTATCTCACAAGTTCATTTCATATTCAAGAAGATGGCTTTGACCATCAATCGACTATGCCTGATGTTGTTGGCCCAGACAGACTACAATCAGAAGTTGAACGAGCTAGGTTGATACAAGAATTTATCCCAGAATCTGTTCGTCAACAATTTATCTGTGACAAAGCGATTGAAATTCGCCCTGTTGAAAATAACACACCAATAAAGCCGACAGTGAGTGCAGCTAAGGGACATTTTTGGATGAAAGCTAGTGGCTTGTTACCAGATGATACAAGAATACATAAATATCTATTAGCCTATGCTTCTGACTTTTCATTTTTACCGGTTGCGGGTCATCCTCACGGTATTTCCTTCATGACTCCTAAGCTACAAATGGCGACTATTGATCATTCGATGTGGTTTCATCGTGATTTTCGTTTTGATGATTGGTTATTATATGAAGTAGAAAGCCCTTCTGCTAGCGGTGGTCGCGGCTTTGTGACTGGTAGATTCTATGATCGTAAAGGCACTTTAGTCGCAAGTACTGCCCAAGAAGGTGTAATGCGCTGGAGTAAAAGATAAATATTAAATGGTATAAAAATCATTCTTTCTTTGACGAAGTAATTATATTCAGCCAATATGTTAATAATATATTTATAAAGTGTTATTAACTATAATAATTAATAGACTTTATTACCAATTTTAATCCCCATCATCAAGGATGAAAAATATGAATACACTTCGAAAACTAACGATAAAGCAACGCTTAATGATTCTAGTAGGTATTGTTGTTGTTGGACTAGTATTTCAAGCTATAGAAAGCTTAAATCAGCAATACACGTCTCTGCATGATCAACAATCTGAAAAAGTTCAAAAAATTGTCGAAACTGCACATAGTATATTAGTTCGTTATCATCAATTAGAAAAAGATAACTCTCTCAGTCAGGCTGACGCTCAAGCACAAGCACTAAATGTCATAAAATCATTAAGATATGATACCAACAATTATTTTTGGGTTAATGATTATGAACCTAAGATGGTAATGCATCCTGTAAAACCATCACTTAATGGTAAAGCTTTAGGGAACGTAAAGGATCCAGATGGTGTTGCTCTTTTTAATGAAATGGTAAAAGTTGTAAAAGCTGATAATGGCGGTTTTGTTCCTTACAAATGGCCAAAGCCTGGTGCAGAACAACCTGTTGACAAAATTGCTTATGTAAAAGGCTTTGCACCTTGGAAGCTTATTATAGGTTCAGGTATTTATATCGATAATATTCAAGAAGAATTCAGTGCACAAAAAAACTTTGCAATTTTTGTAGCTGTTATCTTGATCGCCATAATCGTATTTGTTAGCTACCTCATCGGTAAAAGTATTATCGTGCCAACTCAAGCTGCAAGCGATTTAATGAAAGATATATCTCAAGGTGAAGGGGATTTAACCAAAAAATTAGACGAAGCTGGCAAAGATGAAATCTCACAACTAGCGCTTTATTTTAATTTGTTTACTCAAAAAATGAGAACCTCTTTACAAGATGTATCAACCAATTCTTCTCAAGTTATGGTGCAGGCTGATGTATTATCGAAAACGAGCTCAGACAGTAACGAAGAAATTGAATTACAAAACGATACAACAACACAAATAGCAACAGCAATGGAAGAAATGACTTCAAGCATTCGTGAAATTAGCAACAATGCTGATGAGGCAAATAACGCCGCTGGTGATGCAATAGCTAATACAGACGACGGTAAAGCTATTGTCTCTGCCACTATTAGCCAAATAGATTCATTATCATCTGATATTAATGATGTAAGCCAAGTAATAAGCAAGCTTGCAACAGAAACAGATAATATTGGTGCTGTATTAGACGTAATTCGTGGTATTGCTGACCAAACTAATCTATTAGCCTTAAATGCAGCGATTGAAGCAGCACGAGCTGGCGAACAAGGACGAGGTTTCGCAGTTGTAGCTGATGAAGTACGTACACTTGCAAGTCGTACAAGTAAAAGTACAGATGAAATTCAAGGCATGATTCAACGATTACAAGCTGGTGCTCAAGAGGCTGTAAGCGCTGTAACTATTAGTAAAGACACATCTGACGGCACAGTAAAACAAGCCGCTAAAGCCGGTGAATCGTTAAATGAAATAGAACGATTAATTAGTATTATTTCACAACAAAGTAATCATATCGCTTCAGCAACAGAGCAACAAACTCAAGCGGCAGAAGAAGTTAATGGCCGTATTAACGATTTATCACAAATGACTATCAAAGCAGTTACTAATACTGAAAATATTGCTAATGCTAGCCAAGATTTAAAAACAAGTAGTATAAAAATGTCTGATATCGTTCATTCATTCAAGCTAGATTAAAAATACAATTACAGTTTTTCATAAATATCAGGTTGCCAATTCTCCATTAATATTGAAGGATTGGTAACTGGTGAAAAACCAAATTTAGTATACAAACCATGAGCATCTGCTGTTGCTAACATCATACGGCGTAATCCTTGAAGTTGCGGATGCTCTATAATTTTAGTCATCAGTTCCTTACTTAAACCACGTCCTTGATAATCCGATAAAATAAACACATCGGCTAAATAAGCGAAAGTAGCACAGTCTGTAATTACACGTGCAAAACCAACTTGTTTATCATCTTCAAACACACCAAAACAAAGTGAGTTTTCAATAGCAGCTCTCATTACTTTTCTGGGAATACCTTTAGCCCAATAAGATTGACTTATGTACCCATAGATAACGTCAAAATCAAACAATGCTTTATCGGTTGTTATCATTTATTTTATTCCTTTATATTTATTCTTTTATATTCATAGCCATCTAAATGATGAAAAAATAAAGGCAACCGAAGTTGCCTTTATTTAATAAAAGATTTTAGATGATCACATTAAAGTTTATACATCTACTATAAATCTACAGTTACTATACATCTACAGTCTGTTATCTTCCTGTTCTGTAGACTTGTGAGTTAACTTAAATACAACTACAAAAAATACTGGAACAAAAATAACGGCTAGAATAGTTGCTGACAACATGCCACCAAATACACCTGTTCCTATTGCATTTTGACTACCAGAACCAGCACCAGTAGCAATAACCAATGGAGTAACACCCAGCATAAATGCCATTGATGTCATGATAATTGGTCTTAATCTTAGCTTAGCGGCCATCAACGTTGCATCGACTAAACTATGCCCTTTTAAATACAATGAACGTGCAAATTCAACAATCAAAATAGCATTTTTAGAAGCGAGTCCAATCGTCGTTAATAATCCTACTTGGAAATAGACATCATTGGATAATTCACGTGCTAATGCAAAACTTAACGCGCCGATAACGCCCAATGGCACAACTAACATAACAGCAAACGGAACACTCCAGCTTTCATACAATGCGGCTAAACATAAGAATACAACTAACATTGATAACGCATAAAGTAGTGGCGCTTGAGATCCTGATTTTTTCTCTTGCAATGACATACCAGACCATTCAAAACCATAACCAGGCGGTAGCTTTTTAAAATGCTCCAGCATTGCATCCATAGCATCACCAGAGCTTAATCCTGGTGCTGCTTCGCCAAAAAACTGTATCGATGATGCACCGTTATATCTTTCTAGTTTTGGAGGGCCAAAGACCCAGCGTGCACTACTAAATGCTGTAAAAGGAACCATTTCGCCTTTATTGTTTTTAACATACCAATATTTTATGTCATCAGGCACCATTCTGTATGGCGCATCAGATTGAACATAAACACGCTTAACTCTGCCCTGATCAATAAAATCATTGACGTAAGTCGGCGACCAAGCAGTAGAAAACGTAGCATTAATATCAGTGATAGAAACACCTAACGCCATTGCTTTTTGTTGATTAATTTCAATCTTAAATTGCGGAGTATCTTCTAGACCATTAGGACGGACACCTACTAATCGAAGATCTTGTGCCGCTAATTCTGATAATTGATTCCTTGCTTCTGTTAATTTTTCATGTCCGTGGCCAGCTAAATCTTGTAATTGAAAATCAAAGCCTGACGCAGTACCTAACTCAATAATTGATGGTGGAACAAAAGCAAATGCAAAAGCCTCTTTAATAGTCATAAAGTGTCCCATAGCACGTCCAGCAACTGCAGTCACATGTTGGTCGTTTCGTTTACGCTCATCCCAATCTTTGAGTTTTACAAACGCCATACCACTGTTTTGACCGCTTCCGCTAAAACTAAAACCCACAACAGAAAATACTGATATAACGTTTTCTTTCTCTTCTTCAAGAAAATACTTCTCAATTTTGTCCATTTCTTTAAGCGAACGCTCAGCTGAAGCCCCTTGCGGCAAAATTAATTGCGTAAACATGGTGCCCTGATCTTCATCAGGTAAAAATGACGTTGGTAATCGTTGAAACATCACAACCAAAACAACCACTAATAAACCATAAACAACCATTGTTCGGCCGCTACGATTAACGACTTTACCCAAAAATGACTGATAACCATTACTCGAACGTTCAAATTGACGATTAAACCATGCGAAGAATCCACGTTGTGGTTTTTTCTGCTCATCAGGTGATTTTAGTAAGGTTGCACAAAGTGCAGGAGTCAATGTCAGAGCAACAATAACGGAGAGGACCATTGATGAAACAACAGTAATCGAAAATTGACGATATATAACCCCTGTTGAACCACCAAAGAATGCCATTGGAATAAATACGGCTGAAAGTACCATCGCAATACCAATTAATGCACTCGTAATTTGCTCCATAGATACGCGTGTCGCTTCTTTTGGTGACAACCCTTCTTCATGCATTACTCGCTCTACATTTTCTACGACAACAATGGCATCATCCACCAGCAGTCCAATGGCTAACACCATACCAAACATGGTTAAGGTATTAATTGAATAACCAAACAAATGTAATACGGCAAATGTACCCAGTAATACAACAGGTACAGCAATAGTCGGTATTAATGTTGCTCTAAAGTTTTGTAAAAATAAATACATTACAAAGAAAACCAACACAATAGCTTCAAGTAATGTTGTTATTACAGATTCTATTGAGAGTTTTACAAAAGGAGTAATGTCATAAGGAAATACGACTTCCATACCTTCGGGGAAATTTGGTTGTAGTAGAGTAATTTTATCGCGTAATGCTTGCGCTGTTTCTAATGCATTAGCACCTGCGGCTAGGTTAATACCAAAACCTGAGGCAGGATTATTATTATATTCGGCAGTCACTTGATAACGATCTGCACCAAGTTCTACGCGAGCAACATCTTTTAATTTTATTGTTGCGCCATCGGCTTCAACTCGTAATAATATTTCGCCGAATTCTTGCGGTGTTTCAAGCCCTGTTTGAACAATGATACTCGCATTAATTTGTTGTCCCGAAATGCTTGGTAAACCGCCTAATTCACCTGCAGCCACTTGAGAATTTTGCGCTTGAATAGCTGCAATAACATCTAAAGAAGATAATTGATATTGATTCAATTTTTCAGGGTTCATCCACACACGCATTGCGTATTGCGTACCAAAAAATTGTACTTGTCCGACGCCGTTAATACGACTAATTTGGTCTTGTATATTAGATGCCATGTAATCGCCAATATCACGACTATCAAGTTGGTCACTATTAGAATAGAAACCAATAACCATTAAAAATGCACTAGATGATTTAGTAACTTGCACCCCACTTTCTTGCACTTTTTGTGGTAATAATGGCATGGCTGTTTGTAATTTGTTTTGTACTTGTACTTGAGCAATATCGGGATCTGTTCCGGCGTTAAACGTTACCGTAATATTAGCGCCACCTGAAGAATCACTGCTAGAAGAAATGTATTGAACATTATCAATACCACTCAGGTTTTGTTCAATAACTTGTATAACTGTATCTTGCACAACTTGTGCAGAAGCACCTGAATACGATGCTGTTATGCTAACAGATGGTGGTGCTACATCTGGATATTGAGAAATAGGTAATTTGAAAATAGATAATATACCCACCAACATAATCATGATGGCAATAACCCATGCAAGGATTGGCCGTTCTATAAAACTTTTAGCCATGATTTATCCTTGATTAGTTTCGGTAGATTGAAGAGGCTTAGTAGGAATAACAGGAGAAACGGTCATCCCTTCTCCAATTTTTTGAAGACCAGTAGTAATCACCATATCGCCATCATCAAGACCACTTAATACCAACCAAGACTGGTCAAATGAACGACCAATTTTAACTTGTTTAAGCCCTACTTTATTTTCAGCCAATAAAACAAACACATTTGCATGACCTGATTTATCAAATGACACAGTACTTTGTGGAATCAATATAGAATTTTTTCGTGTTGCTTGTTTTAAATTAATCTGCGCAAACATACCCGGTAATAAACTATGTTCTGGATTATTAAATTGTGCTCGTAGAGTAACAGTATCAGTGCTTACGTTAGTTTTAACTTCATTAAACTTTAATTTTCCCAAGTGTGGGTAATTATCATCAAGACCAAAATTCAATTGAGCAACTTGCTCTACTTTTGTTAATTCACCGGTCGCGATTCTATTGCGAATATGTCTAAATTCAGTATTACTTTGCACCATATCAAAGTAGATAGGGTCAAGAACGGTAATGGTAGCTAATATTTGAGATTGTGCAGCAGTAACTAGTGTACCCGCTGTTATATAAGATTTACTAATTCGACCGCTTATTGGTGCTAATACTTTAGTATATTCAATGTCGACTTGTGCTGTATGGATTGCTGCTTTACGTACTTCCAACTCTGCCACTAATGCTAGGTAATTAGCATCCGCCAAATCGTATTGCTGCTGGCTAGCAGCTTTATCTTTTAATAATACTTTATAACGAGATAATTCAGCTTTTGATGATTTTAGATTAGCTTGTGTACGGACTAATTCTGCTTTCGCTGATGTTAGATTTACTTGATAAATAGTATCGTCAATTTGATAAAGGGGTTGTCCAGTTTTTACTACAGAACCTTCCTCAAATAAGCGTTTTTTAACAATGCCGGTAACTTGAGGGCGTACATCAGAAATGGCAAAAGCTGCTGCTCTTGCAGGTAAATGTTGATTGAAAATCACTGTCTGTTTTTTAACAGTTATAACATCAACAGATTGAGGTGGCATTTTAAAACCAGATGATTCGTTATCTCCATTACAACCAACAATTAAAAAACTTAATCCATATACAACAAAACTAGTTAATAATTTTATATTCATCACGTCTTCAAATTCCCTGTAACTTGCCAATCATACTTAATTTTTTAAATATAATTACTTGTAAAATATAATTATTTTATTATAACTACATTTACAAATGTTTATATATTTAACTAAAAGTTAAATTGAATTATTTTAATTTTTAAGATGACTGTAAGTTTAGTTCTTTCATCGATTTATGTACAACAATTAAGCTGGTTTAACTAAATTAATAGTTGTAACTAAATGATTCGAAACAATTTAACTACAACTAAAGCAGGTAAGTTTAAAACGCTCAATTCATTCTATTGTTTAATCTAAAAAATAAATATGGTAAAAAGGACCAATCATTGAGAATATAAAATAGGTCTTTATTGTGTTTCTACGCAAACTATTAATTTTATTAGTTATTTCAACTGTTTCTATTTCGGGGTGGAGTAATACTCCTAAGCAATTATCAGACGTAACTTTAAGAGACGTTATTGTTGTCGGTAATAATTGGGACGGCACAATAGATATCTATGATCCTCACACTTACACTCGTATTAAAAAACTTAATGCTGTACCAGATAAAAAAGAGCGATTAGAAGAAATCTACTCAGGTATTTTTAGACGTATTACATCAACACTAATTAGAGAAGTTGTCGGTGAAGGCAACAATCAAATGGTTGATGATATGTTTCCTTCTAACGATGGTAAGTTACTTTTTATTTCTAGGCCTAGCTTTGCAGATGCTATTGCATTAGATGTAAATACCGGTGAAATAGTGTGGCGTACCGAGGTAGAAGGTGCTCGTTCAGACCATGCAGCGCTATCACCAGACGGAAAAATTTTCTTAGTATCAGCATCAACAGCGCGTAAAGTTCATGCTATTGATACGGCAACCGGTAAAATTGTCGCTAACTTTGAGTCTGGCGATCAGCCTCACGAAAGTAACTATATTCATGATGGCAGTAAAATTTTACATGCGAGCATTGGTAAAGTTTATGTCCCTTTTTCATCATCATGGTTAGATTGGATGAAAGGCGAACGAGTATTCCAAGTTGTTGATGCTAAAACTTATGAAGTTCTTGAGCGCGTTGATATTGGTAAAAAATTAGAAGAATTTGGCTACCCTTGGGTTGATAGTGCTGTTCGACCAATGGCTGTTGCACCTGATGGTCGATTTGTTTACTTACAAGTTTCATTCTTTCATGGTTTTTTTGAATATGATTTAGAATTATCAAAAATCACGCGTAAAATGGAATTACCAATTCCTGAAAAAATAGCTCAAATGAGCTTACGTGATTATCAGCTTAACTCGGCACATCATGGTTTAGCCATTAATCATACAGGCACTCAATTATGCGTAGCTGGAACAATGTCAGGGTATGCTGCTATTGTAGATAGAGTGACTTTTGATTATAAAATTATCACGTTATCTGAAGATCCTTTAGGCGCAAAACCTTATTGGTCAACAGAAAGCGCCGATGGTAAATATTGTTATGTGTCAGTGAGCGAGCAAGACCGCGTGAGTGTGATTTCATTTGAACACGGCAAAGAAATTGCGAGTTTTGAAGTTGGTGATCATCCACAGCGTATTCGTACAGGTAAATTAAAACTGTAAATATTCAATAAGTATTACCTCATTAAGCTAAGAAGATTAAATCATGGTAAATAAAAATTACGATTATATTATTGTTGGTGCTGGCAGCGCTGGCTGTGTACTTGCTTCACGGTTAAGTGAAGATGCTAATGTGAGTGTTTGTTTAATCGAAGCAGGTAAAAAAGATGATAGCGCATTAGTTCAATGCCCTACAGGTTTTGCTTTAACAGTGCCTCACGGCTTTCATAGCTGGCATTATGAAACAGTACCGCAACCACAATTAAATAACCGACGCGGATTTGTACCTCGCGGCAAAGTACTTGGTGGCAGTAGTTCTATTAATGCGATGGTTTATATTCGCGGTAATGCATGGGATTTTGATAACTGGGCAGCACAAGGCAATGCTGGTTGGAATTATGAAAGTTTATTACCGTATTTTATCAAAGCAGAAAATAATCATACGTTAGGTGATTCACCACTTCATGGTGATAAAGGCCCTCTTCATGTCAATGAATTAATACAACCTAGCCCACTTAGTCAAACTTTTATAACAGCTTGTACGCAACAAGGTCTGCAATTAAATTCTGACATTAATGGCGTTAATCAAGAAGGTTGCCGTTTTGCACAAGTGACGCAAAACAACGGCGAACGTTGCAGCGCGGCTAAAGCTTATATTACGCCAGTGTTAGATCGCCCTAATTTAACCGTATTAACGAACACTCAAGCTAATCGATTAATCATTAACGATAATCATGTTGATGGCGTTGAAGTGATGCATGAAAAACGCCTTTTAACACTCCATGCAGACAAAGAAGTAATTGTCAGTACAGGTGCGATTAATTCTCCACAGTTATTAATGTTGTCAGGCATTGGTGATAAAGACTCGCTTAAACAACATAATATTGATGTAAAAGTTGATTTACCTGGTGTTGGTCAAAACTTACAAGATCATATCACTGTGGTTCCGCTTTATAGAACGCATAGCTCAGGTGCTCGCGCTAATGATAGTTTAGGTATCAGCTTAAAAGGTGCTTATAATATATTATCTGGTGCTTACCAATGGATGAAGCATCGTGATGGATTATTAACAACAAATGCAGCTGAGTCTCACGCCTTTATCAAACTAGAAGACTCATCTCCTGCACCAGATATTCAGCTAGAATTTGTCATTGGCCTCGTTGATGATCACAGCCGAAAGCTTCATTGGGGACATGGCTATAGCGTGCATTCGAGTTTAATGCGTCCTAAAAGTCGTGGGGACATAACATTAGCGGATAATAAATCAACAACACCGCCAGTCATTAATCCTAATTTTCTTGATCATCCAGATGATTTAGCTACTTTGCTGGCTGGTTTCAAAAAGACATTAAGCATTTTAGAAGATAGCGCTTTTGATGATGTGAAAGGTAATATGATTTACCCACTTGATCGTCATAACGACCAACAATTAATTGATTATATTCGAGAAACAGCCGATACAGAATATCATCCTGTAGGGACCTGTAAAATGGGCCCTAGCGATGACTCCATGTCAGTGGTCGATGACCAACTACGTGTGCGAGGTCTTAATAATTTAAGAGTAGTAGATGCGTCGATTATGCCGACAATTATTACCGGAAACACAAATGCAACAGTAATTGCAATTGCTGAAAAAGCGGCTGATTTGATAAAAAACACACTAAACAAATAAAATGATTTATATATATGTAATTAATAACATAAATGAAAGGGAACATCATGAATGAGAGCAATGTAATAGAAGAAAATAACGAAAATTCTAGTAGTGCAAAAATTGTTTATATTTTATATTTAGTGAGTATTTTATTCGGCGTAACGGGTATTGCAGGCTTAGTTGTTGCTTACATAGAAAAAGATAAAGCACCTGAATGGTTAAAAACTCATTACCAATATCAAATAAGAACATTTTGGATTGGATTGTTGTACTTCTTCATTGGTTTTTTATTATTGATTGTGATTATTGGCTGGTTCATTTTAATATTTAATGTTGTTTGGTTAATTGTACGAATGGTAAAAGGATTGCAAGCGTTAGAAAACAAAAAAGAAGTTGAAAATCCGACTACATGGATGTTCTAAGCTAATCTAGTTTTTCATTAATAGTCATCTATTTAAGACCAACGTTTAAAAGATGGTTCAATTGTTCGAAATGTTAAATTAATTCGAGGGGTTGTCACTGATGTGGTCGGTGGCAAACGATGGAGCCAATGGGTTTGAGTGGCTCCTTTCATAATTAACAAACTACCATTTTGTAAAAATAACGATATCGTTTCTTGTGATTTTTTGTGTTTAAAAGCAAATTTTCGTTCAGCACCAAAACTCAATGATGCAATAGCACCATTTTTCTTTAAGTCTTTTTCCCCATCACTATGCCATGTCATTCCTTCACTGCCATCATGATAAAGATTAAGTAAACACGCGTTAAATCGATGTCCACACTCTTGTTCTACTAGTGTTTTTATCTTTAATAAAGTAGGTGTCCAAGGTGTTGCTCTTTTTGTAGTATTTGAATAAGTATAATCAAATTCATGATCCCCCATCCATGCAATCTTACGAGATGTAGTAACTTTATTACCTAAGATTATTGCTTGGTCATGTTGCCAATCGATATCAGTTAATAGTTGATTAAAATATTCATTAGCGTTATTTAACGACATAATCGGACCATAATAATGCACAATACCGTCCCGATGAAGTAAATTGGCAAGAGATGGTGTATCGCTAAATAAATCGTTCATGAACATCCAATAAGTTTATAACGTGTGTTTAATTTAATAGACATAATAATTCATTTCCTTATCAATGTGTTTACTATTTCAAATTACGCTATACAGGTTTAATCTATGTCGAGTTAATTGAAATGTAATTTATTTATATTAGTTAATATTTAAAGATAAGAATTTATTACTTGAATTCAAGAGTAAATAAACAGGCATAAAAAAACCCCTTGATACAGGGGTGAAATAATTTCAACTAATTTAAGAGAGAGATAACTAAATAGTTGATTGCTTTCGAGTTGGTAATAAAACGGCGGCCGTGGCATATACAGCGATGGTAATCATGGGAATAAAGATGAGTCCAGCGATAGTCATTACTCTGACAGAAATTCTGCTATAACCAAACGCTTTTGCAACGCCAGCACAAACTCCAAATAATTTACTATGATCTTTATCGATCGTAATTTTATGCCAAATACTCATGATTATTCTCCTAAAATTGTTCATTAAAAATAGATACGATACCAGTGGTTAGTACTTACAATCACACTAAGCACTGGTAATAAAACATTCATTAAATTGAATATATTATGAAGCCAACCTTTGTTTTAATTGCTCAAGTTCACTATCAATAGATGCTTCACGCTCCATCGTTTTAAATTGTTGAGCGACTGACTGTTCATCAGTGCCACCAATATCATAACTTTCAATTTCTGATTCAATTAATTCTATTTTCTTTTCAAAGTGCTCAAAACGAATTAAAGCATCTTCCACTTTATGACTGTTTAATTGTTTTTTAACTTTTAAACGTGTTTGTGCTTGTTGCTTTCTAGCTAATAATGATTTTTGACGTAAGCGTGCTTCAACCATTTTTTGCTCTAGTCGGCTTGCATCTTCATTAGCACTAGTAAGTGATTCATTATATTTATTCAATTCTTCTTCAAGTACGCTAACTTGCTCAACTGCTTGTTGTTTTTGTAGTAATGCACTGCGTGCTAAATCTTCACGATTTTTACTTAAAGCAAGTTCAGCTTTAGCAGTCCAATCTGTAATACTTACTTTTGTTTTCGTTAAACTAGCTTCAATGCTTTTACGTTCTGCGATATGTTTTGCAGTGTTTGATCGAAGTTCAACTAGCGTTTCTTCCATTTCTTGAATTAACAATTTAACTAACTTTTTAGGATCTTCTGCTTTGTCTAACATTGCATTAATGTTGGCATTAACAATGTCACTAAATCTACTAAATATACCCATGATAATTCTCCATTATTTAAATATTTGATGCGTTGTGTTATTCGATTACTCTTTTTACTACTATTACTTATTCTTTACTTTTCAACATCGTGACTGTTACTTTTGCATTACGGGGTTGTTCTGACAGCCCTAAGTTAATTAACGACTGGCTAATGCTTTTCTCAATATCATAATTAATATCTGTCACTATTGACGCAACCTGACTAGTCATAACTTGACCTAATGCATCGTATAATTTTTGCTTCGCTTGACTTGATAATTCACTTGCTTGAACATTTGTACCCACGCTCGCTATAGCTAAAATAGATATTAAAGCGATACTACGCATTGTCGTTGTTAACTTAGTCATCATTGACTCCTTGTTTTAATATAAATGAATATTGGCATATTATTACGCCGTTCTTAAAACAACTATTGCAGCCACTGTGCCAAAATAAATATACATAATAAAAACATAAACTTAATTAACTTAACTATATGTAATTAAAATTATAAAACATTAACAAGTTAAAATTTAAACTATATTTTGGTTATTTTGACCATTTATTTATCAGTCAATTAATAAGCAAATAATTTATTTTGAGCAAAAAAAAAGAACAACCAAAAGGTTGTTCTTTTTAAAGGGATTATTAGTGAGAGCTAGTTAATCTTATTTATTATTTAAGTGCTTTATTGAGATTAATTCCGATGGAACGAGGTTTCATCGCTTCTGGGACTTCTCTTTTTAAGTCAATATGTAAGAGACCATTATTTAAGTCTGCTGACTCTACGGTAACATAATCAGCTAATTGATATTTACGTTCAAAGCCACGTTCAGCAATGCCTTGATATAAAAACTTACTATCAGTTTTTTCCTGTTCAGCTTTAATACCTTTGACTAATAATGTATTTTCGTGACTAGTTATTTCTAATTCAGAATCATCGAATCCTGCAACCGCTAGTGTAATGCGATATTCATCTTCTGAGAATTGTTCGATGTTGTAAGGAGGATAACCTTGATTGTTACCTTTGTTACCAGTAGAAGCTGATTCGATCATTGTGGCTAAACGATCAAAACCAATAGCGCTGCGGTAAAGTGGTGATAAGTCGATTGTACGCATAATATATTCTCCAAAGAAGCAATAATAGGTAGCTTTTTGCCGACATAAATTAATGACGGTTGCTACAATTGTTAAAGGCCAGCTCATGCTGCGCCTAGGTTTCAACATCACTGTGTGACTGTTGATGATAGTGAAAGAACTTTTTCCTTTCACTAACTAAGAGATAGGGATGATGATTTATTTTTCAAGGTTTATGCTAAATATTTTTATATAAATTTATAAATGATCGTTTTTAAATTGAAGATCATTGATCTTTTTCTAGTTTTTTACCTTCCAACGTTTTAACAGCAATGCATTACATAACACCGTTAAACTTGAGCTAGCCATAGCTATTCCGGCTAATTGTGGTGATAAATACCCCATCGCAGCGGCAGGTATAGCAATGACATTAAAAATAAATGCTAAAAACAAATTTTGTTTTACTGTTTTCCATGTTGTTTTAGCAATATTAATAGCTGATACCACTAATAACGGATTATCTTGCATCAACGTTATTTGAGCACAACTTATAGCTGTTTGCGTACCACCACCCATTGCGATGCCTAGATTAGATTGAGTTAATGCCGGTGCGTCGTTGATACCATCACCAACCATTGCGATAGTAGCACCATGTTTTTGACAATCGGTTAGGTAATCTAGCTTTCCTTGTGGCGTTAATTGTCCTTTGAACTCCTCGATACCTAATTGACTCGCTACCTTGCTTACTACGCTTTTATTATCACCACTTAACATCATTGTTTTAATATTAAGTTTGTTTAATAAACTTATCGCATCATGACTTTGTGTTCGAAGTGTATCTTGTAAATAAAATATCGCTATTAACTCGTCATCAATAGCAAATAACACAACACTACTTTGCTGCTCTTCATCAATAACAATATTGTTAACTCCCATCGATTCCATTAATCGTTTATTACCTAATAACAACTGTTGCGATTGGTAGTCTGCTGTCACACCTAAACCAGCAATAACGTTTATATTTTCAATATCTACAGGCAAAATTTCTGTTAAGAACGCTTCTTTGGTAATAGCTTTTGATAATGGATGATCGCTATTGGCTAATATCGATTTTAATAATGTGTGTTGTAATAAAAGAGCATCTGAGTTTTTTTCAGTTGACCACTTTTGTTTTATTAATTGAGGTTTACCTAACGTAAGCGTGCCCGTTTTATCAAATGCTACCGTATCTATCTTGCTAGCATTTTCGAGTGCGATAGCATCCCTAATAATAATGCCGTGCTTTGCAGCTACCCCACTACCAACAACAATAGTCGTTGGCGTTGCTAAGCCCAATGCACAAGGACAAGCAACAACTAATACTGCAATGCTATTAATGAGTGCGATTTCAAATGTTGTGCCAGCTACCATCCATAATGTAAAAGTAGCCATAGCAATTAACAAGATAGCAGGCACAAATTTAGCGGCAATGTTATCAACAATATATTCGATAGGTGCTTTAGTACTTTGTGCTTTTTCGACCATAGCAATAATTTGATTTAAACTACTTTGCTCGCCTACCGCGCTTACTTGAAGTTCTAAAGTGCCTTGCCCATTTATCGAACCAGCATAAACAGGATCATTCTCCTGCTTAAATATTGGTAAACTCTCTCCTGTAATTAATGATTCATCAATATCAGTTTGACCATTAATAATTACCCCATCAGTAGGAATTTTAGCACCTGATAAAACTCGAATACGATCGCCAACAACAATATCGTTTATATCAACTTCTGTTATTTGATTATTCTTGAGTAGCAGTGCACTTTGTGAGCTTAGCGCTAATAACTCTCGCATCGCTTGACCGGCAGAATTTTTAGCACGGCTTTCAAGCCATTTCCCTAAGCTGACAAAAGTGATAATGACAGCACTAGACTCAAAATAAAGTGGTTGGATTGTTAAATTACTCGTCATTAATACGTAACAACTATAAAAATAAGCCGCGCTTGTTCCAAGTACAACTAACGTATCCATGTTCGCTTGCTTATTTTTTATATTTATCCAGGCACCACGGTAAAAACCTTTTCCTACTATAAATTGCACAATAGTTGCTAAGAAAAAAGCGAGCGTTGCAGGTATTATCACCTTGTAACCAACCAACATTGCCAACATAGGGAACATTAATGGCAAAGTGCATATTATTGATAATAAAAGAAGCCAATGCTGTTTAAATTTTGTAAATATAGAAACTGAGTCGTTGGTAATAGGTATATCTTTTTGATCAAGCTGGTATCCATGATTTTCTATCACGTTAGCTATTTTAGTTATCGATATAATTTCTTTAGCATAATCAAAACTTACTTTATTGGTCGTGCTGTTAACCATAACGTTTTTAACACCATTTAATGCTTCTAACGTTTCTTTAGTTTTATTTGCACAGCGGCCACAACGCCAGCCTGAAATAGTCGATTGATGGTGAATATAATGAAGTTGATAGCCTAATTCTTCAATTCGAAATATCGCAAAATTAATATTTACTTGAGAACTAGACAGGGTGACTTTATTACTAGAGTAATTAATATTAGCGTGTAGGTTATCAAGTTGGTTTAATTTTTTTTCTAAGCTAGTCGCACAATTATTACAGCGTAAGCCTTCAATAGAAAAGCTGAAATTAGATGAGGTATCTTGTGTCATAACTAAACTCGATAAGTGTCAATAAAGACATCATAACCTTTCTAGTTACTGGAAGGTAAAGCAAAAAGCCCGATTAAATTAAATTTAACCGGGCTTTTTATCTATAGAGCTTTTAAAGCTATTTAATTGATTCTTTTACAGTACAAAACTTCTATCATGTGGTTTAACACAAAAGGCGATAATACCGTAAAAAGCTCCAACAAATTACAAACTATAACCTGACTCTTCATGTTGAGAAATATCAAGTCCTTGAGACTCTTGATCTTCAGTAACACGTAATCCACCTGTCATGAAAGATACAATTTTAAACAATATAAAACTAATAATTGCTGTGTAAACGATAGTCGCTGCTACACCGATGGCTTGAACAATAACTTGATCCATCATTGTTTCATTACCTTCACCAAAACCGTAACCACTAAACACACCTAATTCTGTTGAACTAAATACACCAACTAACAATGTACCTAAAATACCACCAACACCATGTACAGGGAAAACATCTAAAGAATCATCAATTTTTACTTTTTGTTTGATAAAAACAGTGGCATGGAAACAAACAAAGCCAGCTAACAAACCAATAATCAGTGCGCCACCAGGACCCACAAAACCAGAAGCGGGAGTGATTGTACCAAGACCTGCAACCATACCAGTCACAATACCTAAAGCACTTGGCTTACCGAATTTTTTCCATTCAATAGCAGCCCAAGTCATTGCACCCATTGCAGCTGAAATGTGCGTAACTAACATAGCCATTGCAGCATTACCGTTAGCAGCTAAAGCACTACCACCATTAAAGCCAAACCAACCAACCCATAATAGTCCTGCGCCAGTTACTGTCATTGTCATATTATGCGGTAACATTGCTGTTTTTGGGAAACCATGGCGTGGTCCAAGAACAATTGCCGCTACTAAAGCTGCAACACCACAAGTGATATGAACAACAGCACCACCGGCGAAATCGTAGAAACCCATTTGAGCTAACCAACCGCCGCCCCATACCCAATGGGTAACAGGAACATAAACAAAGATTAACCAAAAAGCACAAAAAACAAGTACTGCTGAAAACTTCATACGCTCAGCAAAACCACCAATGATTAACGCTGGGGTAATAATCGCAAAGGTCATTTGGAATAACATAAACAATGGCTCAGGGATATCACCAGCAACATCTGATGGATTAACACCCATCAATAATACTTTGCTGAAATCACCAATGAACGCATTACCAGCGGTAAAGGCTAGTGAATAACCCACCACAAACCATAAAATTGAACATACGGCAGCGATTGAGAAACATTGCATCAATATCGAAAGTACATTTTTACTGCGAACTAAACCGCCATAAAATAACGCTAAGCCGGGTAGCGTCATCATTAATACAAGCGCAGTGGCTGTTAATATCCATGCTGTATTAGCACCGTTAATAGCAGGCTCGCTAGCTAACGCACCAAAAGAGAGCATAGATAAACATGCTGCTAAAATTTTATTTTTCATTATATTGCCTCAACACCTTGTTCAGATGTTCTTATACGGATGATTTGTTCTAAGTTAGTGATGAAGATTTTACCGTCGCCTATTTTCCCAGTGTGGGCAGCACCAGTAATAGCTTCAACAACTGCGTCTTGCTGATCATCCATAATCGCTATTTCTAATTTTACTTTTGGTAAGAAATCGACAGCATATTCAGCGCCGCGATATAGTTCAGTGTGACCTTTTTGACGACCAAAGCCTCTCACTTCAGTTAGTGTAATGCCTTGAACACCGATTTCGGCAAGTGCTTCCCTTACATCATCTAACTTAAATGGTTTTATTATCGCTGTTACAATTTTCACATTGATTCCTATATATTCTTATTATTTATCACCGCCCCATAAGCAGGAATCAGACCAATATAATTAAACAAATAAAAACAACAACTTAAAAAAACACGCTCATTTTAAGACATTACAACACACCATCTAGGTGCAACACAAAACTACAAACGCACCAATATGATCAACACGCACCAAAACAGGTTATTGAAAAATATTATTGGCATTGTTAAGGTTGTAATCTGATGAAGGAATAAGTTACGTATTAGTAACTAATGCTAATAAAGAGAAATGAATGTTTATATTAATGGGAGAAGCCGAGAAAATCTCTCCGCTTAAAACTGGCACATTTTTCTGCCCTATTTGTGAAAATGATAATGCTTATACACATCATCATTCTATTTCATATTTTACACTTTTTGGTATCAAGGTCGCTAAACTCGATATTTTGAGCGATTACTTATCATGTAATGAATGCGTCAATTGTTTTTCTCCACAAATAATTTCATCGCCACAGCAATATAATAAATCAATTAATCAACAAGTTATGCTTAGAGTATTATGTTATTTATTAAGCGGATATGGGGATACGATTCAATCAAGAGAAAGATTATTAACCATTTTTAAAACAATGAATGATCAAGAAATTACGTTTTCAGATATTGATAAAGAATTAGTAGTTCTAACTTCAAGTAATACAGAAATTTTACCTTTTTTAAACAGTAAAAACTTATTGTTAAGTTCGTTAAAAAAACAACAATTGGTCATTGCAGCTTATAAATTTACTGAAGGTTCTTGTGTGATGGAACATCATGATCGTGTTCGCGTTAATACAATTGGCTCCTCTCTTGGCCTTTCATTGCCTGAAATAGAATATTTAATTGTTAACAATCAATAATGGCAGTTGAATACTGTGGCTGGTAATATAGGTCCATTATAAATTAAATGAATTATTCCTATGAAACCTTTAGACCAAGCTACTCAAGATGCATTAGACGCAGCCACATTCAGACGTTTGTTATCACATTTAGACAACAACAAAGATGTACAAAATATTGATTTAATGATTTTGGCTGATTTTTGTCGTAACTGTTTAGGTAAGTGGTATAAAAACGCAGCTGATGATCAAGGGGTAGAAATTTCAGATCTTGAAGCTCGTGAACGTGTTTATGGTATGCCGTTTAGTGAATGGAAAGAGAAATATCAATTACCTGCTAGCCAAGAACAACTTGATGCGTTTAATGCTAAGCACAAATAATGTCATTATCTATTTCTCAACAACAATTGCTTGAAACGTTTAATGCATTAAAAAACTGGGAAGTACGTTATCGTCATATTCTTCGCTTAGGAAAAACAACGACACCTATGAGTGATGATCTTAAAGTCGATGATGTATTACTTGGTGGCTGTGAAAGCAATGTATGGTTTTATGGCGAAGTAATTGATAATCAGATTGTTTTGAACATTTATTCTGATGCAAAAATAGTCCGTGGTTTAATTGCCATTATCACCGATTCATTTAAAGGTTTAACGCCAATTGAATGTCAGTCATTTGATTGTATTAAATTTTTAGAAGAGCTTGGGTTAATGTCACACCTAAGCCCTTCTCGTGGCAATGGCATAAGAGCCATTATTACTGAAATTAAACAACTGACTAGCATTTAACTTAGTTAGCTAGTTTAATTTGCTAGGTTTTTACTTACGTATTTTTTAGCTGATTTTTTTCATTGTCAGCTTTTTAATGATGTGAGCCACCGCCACAAATCCAAAACTAGCTGTTACTACTGTTGCAGCGCCAAAACCACTTTCACAATCCATTTTCATTGGCCCATCAGCCTGTGATTTTTGTGCGCAAACTGTGCCATCACTTTTGGGGTACAAAAGGTGTTCTGTTGAGAACACGCATTCCACTTGAAAGCGTCGTTTAGGCGTTTTAGAGAAATTATGTAAACGGCGTAGTTCACTTCTCACTTTTGCAGCTAACGGATCTTGAATGGTCTTTGATAAATCACTGACTTTAATTTGCGTAGGATCTTGCTGACCACCTGCACCGCCCACAGTCAAAATTTTAATTTTATTACGTCTACAATAAGCGACCAAAGCAACTTTAGCGTGAATACTATCAATGGCGTCGATGACATAATCCATATCTTTAGTAATTAGCTCAAATAAATTATCAGCTTCAACAAACTCTTCAATCGCATTAATTTTACAATCAGGATTAATACCTCGAACACGTTTTGCCATCACTTCGACTTTTGATTGTCCAATAGTTTCAGTTAATGCGTGTATTTGACGATTGATATTCGTTGTACATATGTCATCAAGATCGATTAATGTAATTTCACCTATACCACTACGAGCAAGCGCTTCAGCAGCCCACGAACCAACACCGCCAATTCCAACAACACAAACATGTGATGCAGCTAGCTTTTCTACGGCTTCATGGCCATATAAACGTTTGGTACCGCCAAAACGTAAGTCATATTGTTCAGACATAATAATTACTCATAATTTTTTGGCGATTATCCATTTTTTTTAGTCATTAGGCTAGTATCCAGCAAATAAAATTATTCTTACGAGTTTGTAAATTAATTGATGATTAGAAGTGTGAATTTAAAATGGATAATATGGAAGAGAGTTAAGAGCGGTCTAAATTAATTCCGCTCTTTAAATTGATACTTACTATGGCAGATATAAGTCTAGTAAGTTTTTAATGTAATTTTTTCAAGTAAAGACATTGCTAAATTATTATCGTAATAAGCCGCTTCATTGATAAATGAACCATACACTGATTTTTCGCCTTCATAAGTAACCACTTCACCATCAAAAGTAAGAAATAGTGGTTGGCCAGGTTTTATTTCAGTAAAATCTTTATCTTGAAGATCTTTATGAATCATACCATTACGAGAACCGTCATCATTAACAGGTAACGATATTGACTTAATAAAACGGTAAGCGTCAGTTGTTTCTGGTAATGCTGGTACAGCGTCTTGATTATACAATTCTATAAAATCTAAAATATGATGAGTCATTACTTCACTAGCTTCAAATACATCATGTCTTATCACTGATTGCGGCACAGGTCCTACTTCAACCATGACACTATTTTTAGAAATACTTGATAAGAAATGATGATCTTCATTAGCTTTATGATCTTCATCACAAGAGATAATAACTTCTGGCATTTCCATTGAAATATACGCAGCTAGTTGATTGTAAAAAGCACCTTTTTGGGTGATTAATAACGTTGGGCCCATATTTGACGTAGTCGTATGCAAATCAATAATGAAATCAATTCTTGGCTGTCCCTTCGGTCCTAATAACGCATTAATTTCTTTAGCACGTACTTGTTCAATGCTAGTTAATGAATCATCTTCAAGGTGACGTTGATCAAAACATCGATTTAAATCGTGCTCTACGTAACGTTTGTTTTGTGAAAATGCTTGAGGATTAGCAAACAAGGTCTCGGTATTAAAGCTAGGTCGAGTGATTACTTTAGGCTCTGCTTCCCATTTCTTTAATAAATAAATCCCTGTAAATTCATTACCATGCGTACCGCCGACAACTGCAACTTGCTTTATCACTACACTACCCTATTTATATATTCCTAATAATATGGCTATCCTACTGTAATTTTTTAATAATTACTGTGATTTATCCATAAGAAAAAGCCCTATTTAATAACTGTTTTAATAACTGTTATATATAGGGCTTTTGAAAGTAATGTATTGAGTCGATTAATTTGACAAAGTAATCTAATTAAAGCGGCTAACTTTATTAAATTAGTATAATAATCATAGCTGTATTAATTATTCATATCGGCGTAATAAATCTAGTTCAATAGGACGACTCACGTCTAATTCTTTTGATTTATTAGCATTAACAGTATTAAATTTATCAACACTAACAGCATTTGTAACAAACCCTTGTGTTAGTGCTTGGTTCCATGAAAAACCTGCAGCGAGTGATCTTACATTAGGTAATGAATTATAAATTTCATCACTATTTAATTCTGGGAAAATTAATTCAAAGACAAACTTAGAACGAGGTTCAACAGCAGGATCTTTAATACGACCTCGTTGTCCCCAGTTTACTTTATAAGGACTTGAAGTTTCTGTGACAGCTTCATCTCTTTCAATGCCATAACGTAAGCTCATCATTGTTGCATCAAATAACGTAGCGACATCTTCTTGAATACTACTATAAGCATATTCCATTGGAGCGTTGTCATGGCTAAAAAAACCAACAATATCATCAGGTGTATAAGATTTCTGTAATTGCGTTGGTGTTTCACCTCGAAATTTCACTTGTGCTAACTCGGTCATTTGAGCACTATTTTTAGGATGTGCCGTCGTCAACATATCTGCGATAGTTGCACCATTACGTAATTGAAATGCATTATAAACACTCGCGCCACTAATTGATGATAATACAGATGACGGAAAATTATCATTAGCATGTGCTAATTCATGGTAGAGCAAGGCGCCAAGACTCGGTACTAAGTCTGCAATAGTACGATTTATTCGTAATTCATTTGGATAATTACTATTAGCATATTGGTTATTTTTTACATAACGCCACGGCATTATGTACTGTAATTCTTGGCCAAATGCACTGCGATAATCAGGAGCAACATCAATAACATCACGCTGTGCTGGTGTTAACCATAAATCTTCAGGGTCTAAATGGATAGCACCGGTAGCGACCCAGTAATAAGACGGTCTAATGTCGTAAGAAATAACAATAGCACTGACTGAACGTAGTAATTTTTTGAAATCATCGTGAGGGTCTTGTTCTATTAAAAATTGCTTAAAATTTTCAGCCATCCAAGGATGAGACGTAATAACACGCTGCATAATTTGATCAACAGTAGGGTCAGTGTAATCCTGACCAATCAAATTAATATCAGATAAAGAACATGGTGATGAAAAATAATTAGCATAAATACAATTTTGTAAACCTGCAGCCATAGGTGCATTTACATTGAAAGGCGTCACTTTAGCCACAACATTATCGTAAATAGAACTAGAAGGTATTGTTTCAATATTTTGAATTAAAAGATGAACTTGATCGATAAGAACATCCCCATTAGGATGTTCAGCACTGACATTAAAGGTTACTATTGTATCTTCATCGACTTCTGGTGCATTGAAGATAGCTGTTAAAGGATTAGTGTTTGCATCATCAATAGTTATATTTGGACCAGCAGTTTTTACCCATGTAACGTTACTATAAGTGCCATTAATCACATTTCCTGTGTCAGGATCCGTAGGTGCCGATAACTTAAATGAGACTTTATTTCCTTCTCGACTAGCAAAGTCACGTCTGACATTTAAAGTGTTGTTAGCAGTCGTTGTGGTAAAACTAGTACTTTCTGAATACTGAGTTCCATCAGATGTGGTTACATCGACATTGAAACCATAAGTTCCAGATTCTGGAATATCAAATGCCAATACAGCTGAATTTATAGCGACTAACTCAAGTGAAGCACCAACTGTTTGTGTCCATTTAATAGTTGCAACATCAGTGTTTTTATCACTAACTGTTGCAATCAAAGCTACAGATTGACCAACAGATGGCGACAAATCACCTGAAATTTGAATTGTCGACGTCGCGGTTGATACTGATGCTGATGATTCATCCGAACTACTTGATCCGCCACAAGCGCTAAGAAAACCAGCGAGCAATGTTGTTAGTACTAAATTTTTCCTTTTCATATTAAATACCCTTTAATTAACTTAATTTATGCTTTAGTAAGTTTTAATTATATAAAAAATAAGAACTTGCATTGACCACATTAGCTATCGCTAATATTTTCCATAATGGTTTAGTTATTTTATTTAATGGTTTATGAAAACGTAACATATAAGACTTATGTTCAGGATCGTGTGATTTTTTAGCCAAACCTACCCCCAACAAAGTTAATAATATTAAGACCCATACTTCAATAGATAGAATGATGGTAAAGCACATATAAAAAATTGATAAGTTATCAGGAATAAAATCGCTGTCTCTAAATATAGGAGCACAAGCAGCAAGATAAATCCAACCCAATACTAATAATATAATAGAGCACTTTGTATATTTAAACGGTTTAATTTCACTAAAATGTACTAAGAAAAGTGTAATCACTCCCCAAGCTAAATTGATAAAAATAAAGTTTTCAATGTAATTCAAAATATTAACCTAATAGCTATGTTTATCCATTAATTAACTTGAATTTATTAATGGCGTTATTTAGTTCATATATTACCACTTTAAGTTTCAAATAAACTTTCATATAAATATTATTTATCTAAAACCTAGTTATTTTAAAAGGGAACGAAATAAATTTAGTTGAGTTTCCTAACTAAATATTCCTGTATTTCAATGTCAAATATCAATCATTTTAAGATTCCATATATAGAACTAATTTTTTAAAAATTACAAATAACACGAGCATTTAAAGAGTTATTAATTGTCAAAATAAAATTTAATTTAATGTTATTTTTACTAGCTAAATTCATACTAACTAAACTGTTGACAAGAGATTTCAAAGCTGTGTAGAACCTCTTATCAAGCTGTTTTCAAGCACTTACTAAGCTGTTTATAACTGAATATGAATGTAACCTAAATTTAAAAAAAAATTATTAAATGATTTTTAAACTGTCTAGTTGAGATCTATCTCTTATTAATCACTATTTTAGCACTGAAAATATTGCATATTACGTGCTAAATATCGTATTATTGAATATATATTGTGCGCTTTTTACAACCGCCAAAAACAAATAATCAATACGATAAATATCAATAACTTATATCGTTAGCAACAATTAATACGTACTATGTACGTGGAGTTTTCATGAATTCAATAATCGCTTCAAATAATGCACAAATCATCAAAATCGTTGGTGAGATTAAATTATTAACAGATAATGAAGTTTCAAACTTAAATGTCGGCGATAAAATTATTGCAGGTGATGATTTAATTATCACAAAAAATTCAGAGATCACCATAAAATATAGCGACGGAACATCAGGAATACTCAATGGTGAAAATGGTGTGCCATTTGCAAATTTAGATATATTAAATGACGATTTATTAACACCAAATTCAGAAGAAGAAAACTTAGAGAATTTATTTAGTGAAGATGATATTGATGAAATATCAGCAATACAGTCTTTAATTGAATCTGGCGATGATATAGATCTTCCTGCAACTGCTGCATCTGGTAATACGCCTTCAAATGGCGGTTTTAGTTTTACATCAGTTAATCGCGATAATTCAGCCACTATTGCGACATCGCGTTTTGATACTTCAACGTTTTCACAAGATGCAATTAATGCGGTAGAAGTTACGACTGTAAATGATCCAATCATTATTCAATCATCACTATCCACAACTTTTGATATTGACGGTCCTAATCAAACAGCAAATATTTCTGGAGAAACTACAGGCGTAAATGCAAACCAAACGTTATCAATTACTTTTACTGATAATAACGGTAACCAAGTAACTTTTAATAATATCACTGTAGATTTAGATGGAAGTTTCAGCAATACAGGTTTTGATATTTCGTCACTTGAAGAAGGGCAAATTACTGCATCAACAACGGTAACAGATCTAAACAATCAAACGATTTCTGATTTAGGAAATGATCTTCTAGATTCGACTCCGACATCAGCGCCAACAGTTCAAATTAATGATGGCGGTAACAATGATGGTTTTATTAATGCAAGTGAACAAGCAACTGATATACAAGCAACAATATCAATACTCAATACTGGCATTACTGTTGGTGACACAATTGAAGTTGTTATTAATATTGCCGGAGTTAGTACAACAACAAATATTATAGCTACCCAAGAAATCATTGATAATGAATTAGTCAGCATAAACATACCGAGTGATACACTCATCGATTCTTCTAGCCTCATTGTAACCAGCACAATTATCGATCAAGAAGGGAATCGCTCAATAAGCAGTACAGATAGTACTGAAATAGATATTACGTCTCCTGGTTCAGAAGGTGAAAATAATTCATTGCCGACCATTCAGATAAATGAATTAATTGATGACAATATAATTGATTCAAATGAGCGAATTAACTTAACAGCTCAAATCAATATCCCTCAAACTGGTGTTGAAATTGGTGATGAATTAAATATAACGATTAATGGCATAGAACAGCCACCTATCGTTATTACACAAGATATATTAGATAGTGGATTTACTACTATTAATATTCCACAAGCACAAATAATTACTTCAGAACAACTAACAATCACTGCTGAAGTTACTGATCTCGCTGGTAATACTTCAGGTGAAGCAAGTCAACAAATACAAGTAAATTTGAGTTCAAATGATCTCGGCGACATTGCAGATAGCGACACTGGTGCTAACACGGTGTCTGAAAATGCAGCCAATGATGATGAAGTGGGTATTACGGCCCTAGCCACTGACGCTGATGGCGATGATGTTACCTACACATTAAGTGATGATGCTGACGGCCGCTTTACGATTGATAGCAGCACCGGCGTCGTGACGATTGCTGATGCCAGCCAACTTGATTTTGACACCGCGCCATCACACACGATTACGGTACTAGCAACATCAACAGATGGTTCAACCTCTAGTGCAGACATGACCATTAACCTGACTGATGCGGCGGCCGGTACGGATACCGATAACGCGGTTGGCCCAGTCACAGACACAAGCGGCGACGCTGCTGATGTGACAGCTAACAACACGATTAGCGAAAACGTTGAAAACGGCGCAAGCGTGGGTATCACAGCCCTAGCGACTGACGCAGATGCAGGCGATACGGTGACTTACAGCTTGTCACAAGATGATATTGATGACGGTATCTTTGCCATTGACGCATCAACGGGTGTTGTCACGGTGGCTGATGCAACCCAAATTGACTTTGAAACAGCCGATTCTCACACGATTAACGTGATTGCGCGCTCAACCGATGGCTCAACCAGCAACAGCGACTTCACGATTGCCGTGACTAATGCAGCGGCCGGTACGGATACGGATAACGCGGTTGGCCCAGTCACAGACACAAGCGGCGACGCTGCTGATGTGACAGCCAACAACACGATTAGCGAAAACGTTGAAAACGGCGCAAGCGTGGGTATCACAGCCCTAGCGACTGACGCA
>CALJMY010000143.1 GCA_937981905.1 uncultured Enterobacterales bacterium | reverse complement strand
GTAGTAATACGGTTACGCATCATTGCTAATTCGTCGTGCCATTGCTCTGTTAATAATTCACTGTTTAATATAGTACCAACAAGCGCTGCACCATGAGCTGGAGGCATAGAATAAATGCCGCGAACCACTGATAAAACAACAGATAACGCGGTATCGGCCGTTTCAGATGTTTTAGCTAATAAAGTGAAACCTCCAATACGTTCTCGGTATAATCCAAAGTTTTTAGAACATGAACTACATAATAATAATTCGTCAAGCTCACTAGCCATTAAACGAGGGCCGTAAGCATCTTCATCTAATCCTAAACCAAAACCTTGATAAGCCATGTCGATTAACGGTGTGAAGCCATTTTTCTTAGCCAGCTTTGTTACTTGTTGCCATTGCTCTTTGGTTAAATCCATACCACTTGGGTTATGGCAACACGCGTGAAGTAAAACAACATCGCCTGCCGGTACTGTTGATAATGTCGCTAACATCGCGTCAAAATCGAGTGACTTAGTGTCATAGTTATAATATGGGTAACTCGCCGTTTTTAATCCCGCCGCGTCAAATAAACTGTCATGGTTTGCCCATGTAGGATTAGACATCCAAATAGTCGCATCAGGTTTACATGCTTTAATAAATTCACCAGCGACACGTAACGATCCGGTACCGCCTGGCGTTGATATTGTTCGAGTACGATTTTGCGTAATAACGTCATGATGACCAAAAATAAGCTTAGTCATGACTTCGTTAAAATCAGGCGCGCCAGTTGGCCCAATATAAATTTTTGATGTTTCAGTGTCTGTTCGTTGTTGTTCAGCCACTTTTACGCAATCAAGAATAGGGGTATGACCGCTATCATCTTTAAATACACCTACACCCAAATCTACTTTATTAGGATTTGTGTCAATGCTATAAGCTTTTAATAATCCTAAAATAGGATCGGCAGGTAACGGTGATAATTGTTCTAACATTAGAAATGTTCCTAAATTTGTTGATGGTCTAACTTACTTTTTAATTGTCGTTAATTTAACGTAGTTTTAAGCGGGTGAACACTAGTAAGAGTGTAATAAGTTATTAATAATAAAAAAGCCCCAATAACTTTCATTATTGAGGCTTTTCGTTAACGATAAAACTAGATAGCTTTAACGTCAAATTCAACTAATGGGCTTACTTCTGCGTCGTAATCAACAGAATCTATTTCAAAACCAAACAATTGTAAAAACTCTTTCTTATAACCAGCGTAATCAGTTAAATCAAATAAGTTCTCAGTAGTTACTTGTGGCCAAATATCACGACAAGCTTGTTGAATATCATCACGTAACTCCCAATCATCTAGGCGGAATCTATTTTTGTCATCAACGTTTTGCTCTGCACCATCATTATAAAGCTGAGTGCTAAATAATCTGAATACTTGATCCATACAACCTTCGTGTATGCCATGCTCTTTCATTACTTTAAACGCCATAGCAATGTATAACGGCATAACAGGAATCGCTGAGCTTGCTTGAGTTACAACACTTTTAAGTACTGCTACGTTAGCTTGGCCACCAGTTGCTGCAAGTTTAGTGTTTAGTACTGATGCTGCGCGATCTAAATCTTCTTTAGCTTTACCTAATGCGCCATCCCAATAGATTGGCCATGTAAGTTCTGTACCAATGTAGCTATAAGCAACAGTTTTACATGTCTCGCTTAAAACACCAGCTTCAGATAATGTGTTAACCCACAGTTCCCAATCTTGGCCGCCCATCACAGTGATAGTATCGTCAATTTCTTCTTGAGTTGCTGGTTCAACAGACGCTTCAATAATTGTGTCTTTATTGGTATCAATAGCTGTTGATGTGTAAGTTTCACCAATTGGCTTTAAACAAGAACGAATTACTTCGCCAGTATCAGGTAATTTACGTACTGGTGATGCAAGTGAGTAAATAATTAAATCAATTTGACCTAAGTCTTCTTTAATTGTCTCAATTACTTTTGCTTTAGCTTCATGTGAAAAAGCATCGCCGTTAAAACTTTTAGCGTATAAACCAGCTTCATGAGCAGCTTTATCAAATGCTGCTGCATTGTAATAACCAGCACTACCTGTTTTACGTTCAGTCGGCGCTTTTTCGAAAAATACACCAATAGTATTTGCGTCGCCGCCAAAAGCTGCACTAATACGTGAAGGCATACCGTAACCGCTTGAAGAACCGATAACTAATACATTTTTAGGTGCATCTTTAAGTTTTGGTTGAGCTTTTACGAATTCAATTTGTTTTAAGATGTTCGCTTCACAACCAGTAGGGTGAGTAGTGGTACAAATGAAACCACGAATTTTAGGTTTAATAATCATTAATTTAACTCTTGTAAGGAACGTAATATAAATTTGGTTAGTCAATTATTGGGTACTATACATTAAAATATTAATTTGGCTGCTCTGATTAGTTATATTATTTTTACTTTAATGCTTTATTCCAGTAGGTTAACGTCTACTTACAATATTTTAAGTAGCCAATAAATAGGGTTCTAGCTAGTCAATAAATTGTGTTGTAGAATCAGGCATCCATTTTATATTAGAGAAACGTAATG
This sequence comes from uncultured Enterobacterales bacterium, assembly GCA_937981905.1. Lineage (GTDB taxonomy): Bacteria > Pseudomonadota > Gammaproteobacteria > Enterobacterales > Psychrobiaceae > Psychrobium. The sequence goes on along the minus strand of CALJMY010000143.1, from coordinate 12,400 downwards.
TCTTTGTTTAAAACCGCTAAAATAACTATGTTAGGTGTTATTTTATCAACAGTTTGGGCTTGTTCACCACAAGCAACTGAGAAAAAAGTCGATTTTGTTGTTGAACAAGATTATAACATTATTCGTGATACGCCATCTGCAACGCCTGAAATATCAGAACATTTTTCACTATATTGTGGACATTGTTATCATTCAGAAACTAAATTTAAAAAGTTAAAAGAAACACTAGCAGATAACGTTAAATTTAACCGTTCACATGTGTTTTTTCTTCCTCAAAAACGTCCTGATTGGGGAAAGAATATGACATTTGCAGTAGCAAGTGCCGGTGTATTAAATGTTGAAGATAAATTTATTGATACAATTTTTGATACTCATTTTGAGCAGAAAAAATATATTGGTGAATACGCACAATTACAAAGTATATTTGAAACATTAGGTGTTGATGCGACCACATTCAAAGCGACTATGAATAATGAAAAAACATTAGAAAATGTACGTACTATGGTTAATAGAGCCAGCGATGATAAAGTACGTTTTACGCCAGACTTAATTGTGAACAATAAATATCGCGTTGTTTTATCAAAATTAGATGAAGTGGCTAAAGAGAAAGGAATAACAGAGCAAGAACAACTTAATCAATTGGTTGCTTATTTATTGACGAATCCTGAGTAATTTCTCGACTTATGTATGTAACGTTCATACATCGTGTATGAACGTTACTTTTTATATTAAACCGCTGTCATGTTAAGAATATTTGATGACGTATTTTCGATAATCCATTGCTCTAAATTTTCCGCACTTTGTGGTTTAGAAAATAAATATCCTTGTAAAAAATTAACACTATTTTCAATTAAAAATTCGCGTTGTAAATTAGTTTCAACTCCTTCAGCAGTTACTTCTAAATGGAGACTATGTGCTAAATTGATAGTTGCCTTAACAATTGATTCATCCCCTTTATCGTTCCCAATACCATTCACAAAATATTGATCTACTTTAAGAGAGTTTAACGGTAATTTAGATAAATAAGTTAGTGAGCTGTACCCTGTACCAAAGTCATCTATCGCAATCTTAATTCCTAAGTCACGTAATTTATTTAATACTATAATGGCTTGTTCTACATCATTCATCATCGTGTATTCTGTAATTTCAACTTCTAAACATGACGCTGGTAATTGTGTATTTGTAAGGACCGTCTTGATTGTATCGACTAATTTCTTATCAGCTAATTGGCGCACAGATACATTGACAGCAACTGTTGTTGATGGTGAAACAATACCACGATCAATCCAATCTTTATTTTGTCGACAAGCCATTTCAAGCATCTGCTTACCAAGTTCAATGACTAATCCTGTTTCTTCTACTAATGGAATAAAGTCATTAGGAAAAACTAGACCACGAGTAGGGTGGTTCCAGCGAACAAGAGCTTCGTAACCGATTAAACTGCCGTTGGTATCAATTTTAGGTTGGAAGAAACTAACAAATTGACGTTCTTCTAAGGCGACGACTAATTCTTTTTCAAGGGTATCTTTTGCTACGACACGATTTTGCATTTCTTTTGAGAAAAATTGGAAGTTATTACGACCCAGACCTTTGGCGTGATACATCGCCGTGTCAGCGGATTTTATTAGCGCTTGAATATTGGTACCGCCTTCAGGAAAGGTTGTAATACCAATGCTTGCACCAATAGTTAATGTATAATTTCCCAGTTGGTGAGGTTGTGTAAACGATTCTAAAACCTTTTTCGCTACACGTCCTGCATCATCCGATTGCCTAATCTTGGGTAATATTATACCAAATTCATCACCACCTAAACGCGCAACTAAATCGCCTTGTCTTAATGACTTTTCAAGGCGTGAAGAAACAGATTGTAATAATAAATCACCAACATCATGACCAAGAGTGTCATTCACACGCTTAAAATCATCCATATCAAGCATCAATAAAGCTAAATTACCATTGTCTCGTATTCTTTCTTGAATACTTACACGTAAAAATTCATGGAAAAGGGCACGATTAGGTAGTTGTGTTAAAGAGTCTTCTTGCGCTAAACGGACTAACTCATTTTCAGTCCATTTACGTTTTGTTATATCCTGAAAAGAGAATACACCACCCTCTTGAATATTATTGGAAAAACCTGAAATTGAAAATTCAACGGGAAATGTAGTAAAGTTTTGACGCTTTAGTAGGTGATCACTATTTCTTATATGTACATGATTATTTGGTCCTTTGAACTCTTTGAATTCTTCAAAATATGACCAGTCAGAACTTGGTTTACTGTTGGTATGGTGAAATAAATCGAATAAAGATAAACATTCTATTTGCTGCAATGTCATCTCTAACAGTCTTAATGCTGTCGGGTTAGCCCAATCGATCATTCCTTTACCGCTAAATGAAACAATTCCTTCAACAATACAGTCGAGTACGGTTTCATTATGTGCAGCTAACTCTTTATTTGCATTGATAGCTCGTTCTAATGCAATACGTTGATTTTCTAATTCTAAAAATACTTTTACTTTACTTAGTAATATATTGGGGGCGATGGGTTTAAATAAATAATCGACGGCACCAGATTCATAACCTTGCTCAACGAATTTACTTTCTTTGGAGATAGCTGTTACAAAAATAACAGGGACATTTTTGGTTTCATCATAATCACGCATCAAGCTAACGGTTTCAAAACCGTCCATGTCTGGCATTTGTACGTCCATTAGAATCAACGCAAATTGTTGCCTTAATACCTGAGATAATGCTTCTTCGCCTGATGTTGCGCGAGTTAATGAAGCATTTAAAGGTTTCAAGGTTTGTTCTAATGCAAACAGATTTTCAGGTCTGTCATCAACGATTAATATCTTAGGTCGTTGGTGTTCCATTACTAACTCCATAATTTAACAAATATCCGTTTTTATACTAAGTCCATCTAGCATCATTTTTATTTATTTCGTTTTTGATAGATTTTATATTGAGCATAAATAATATTATATTTAAAATCTATATTAGTAAGCGATTCGTGGCTGCCTAAGCATAAGTACCCAAGAGGCGCGCTACTGTCGTAAAATAGTGAAAGTACTTTTTCTTGTAATTTTTTATCAAAATAAATTAATACATTACGACACATAATCAAGTTGAATTGACCAAAAGAGCGATCATTTGCTAGATTGTGTTTTGCAAAAGTAATATTACGAACTAATCTTTTATTTATTTTGATTGTACTTTGAGTATTATCATCATAATAGTCGCTAAAACTATTTTTTCCACCCGCCAAATAATAATTTTCTGTATATTTTTTCATCTTACTATAACTATATATTCCCTGTTTGGCTATCTCTAAAGAATCGGTATTAAAGTCCGTAGCATAAATATGGCAATGGTCATATAACCCTTCTTCTTCAAGCATTATCGCCATTGAATAAACTTCTTCACCTGTTGCACAACCTGCATGCCAAATATTAATACTGGGATAGGTCTGTAATAGAGTAAAAATTTTATTTCTCAATATATGAAATACTTCTGGATCCCTAAACATTTCAGTTACAGGTACTGAAACAGTATTTAGTAAATTTTCAAAAAACGTTTCATCGTGAAGTATAGGTTTAATCAAGTCCGTTAGTTTTTCATAACCCAGTTTGTCTACATGACGCAGTAATCTTCGCTTTAAAGACTTCTTGGCATAAGAATTTAAGTCATGGCCATAACGATAACTAATGGCGTCTAATAAAAGTTGATATTCAATATCTTCTATATCTTGATCTAGTGAAGGCAATAGCAAATGTCCCATTGGTTATGTGACTTCTTGGCATAACCAAACGTGCATCATCGTCATTAATTTATCGATATCTACGGGTTTAGTTAAATAATCACTAGCACCTGCTTCAATACATTTAACTCTGTCTTCTTGCATAGCTTTTGCCGTTAATGCAATGACAGGTAGGTTACTATATTTATCTTGTTGCCTAATTTTTTGCATTGCTTCATGACCATCCATAATTGGCATCATAATATCCATTAAAACAATATTGATCCCATCATTAACAGCTAGGCGATCTAATGCCATTTGCCCGTTGTCCGCCAAGATAACTTTCATTCCTTGTTTTTTTAATACTTTAGATAATGAAAATGTATTGCGTAAATCATCATCAACTAACAATACTTCACAGCTTGAGAAATCGATTTCATTTTTTATAACAGGATTATCACTTTCTATTTTAGGCGTAATAACTGTCGGTGTGACCATCGATTGTGGCTCAATGAGAGTTTGATTTGATGATGGGTTTTCTACTGTCGATAAAAATAATGAAATCTCGTCATGCAAACGTTGATTTGAGTGTGTACCATTAATGATAACGTGACAGTTAAATTGTTGTAGTGATGTGATTTGATTGGAATCAGGTTCGTTATCTACAAAAAGAATAACAGAGATATCTCGTTCACTATTAAGCTGATAAGTGTCATTTAACCAAGTTAGCATGTCGTCATTAAGTGATTGGCTTTTGATAATGACACCACGGACACAATGATCCGGATTACTTAAAAAATGAGATAATTCATCTAATGAATTAACATTAACTATCTGTATTGGCGTCTCTGTTAAAAAAGACAAATCAATGGAAGAATTACTATTATTATTAAACACAACAAGTTGCTGCTGTTTATTATTTTCAGGGTACTTAACTAAGCTATATAATAACGATTCAATTTCTGGTGTCGACACTGGTTTTTGATGAAATGCTGCAGCGCCACGCTCTGTTAATTCTTTTGTTTTGTCATGCCCCGATATTATATGGACAGGAATATCACGTGTATCAGAGTTGTTTTTCATTATATCTAAAATGTCAGCACCAGACATATCTGGTAATCCTAAATCCAAAATAACGCCGCAAGGGTTATGTTCTCTGACTAAGTTAATACCTTGAGTACCTGTATTAGCCAATACACAATTAAAGCCATACTTAGTAGCTAGTGATGATAAGACTTTAGAGAAATTAATATCATCTTCTATAATGACGATAACTTTATTATTATCGTTGATAGTATTCATATGCTGTTGATGTGTGAGTAACGATTGCTGTGTGTTACTAATCATATCCGTATTAGTAGTGGTTGAATTTTTTGTTGTCGTTGTTAATGTTTCTTTATCTTCATTGGCATTTTCGATCGCACCTTCATTTACAACAGCATTTTTAATCGGTAAGTACAATGTAAATGTACTTCCTTGATTAAGTACACTTTCAACATTTAATTCGCCTTGAATTAATCCTGTTAGGTGACGAGATATCGTTAGGCCTAATCCTGAACCGCCATATTTACGATTTGTTGAACCATCTGCTTGTTGGAATGCTTCAAAAATAGCTTTTTGTTTATCGTTTGAAATACCAATACCACTATCAGTAATAGAAATAGCTAAAACGGATTGTTCTGATAATGATTTAAGATTAAATACTTGATCGTTACTGGCTAGTTTAGCTGATATTGTTACACCACCTATTTCGGTGAATTTAATAGCATTAGATAATAAGTTTTTAAGAACTTGCTGGACTTTTTGAACATCAATAGGAATTAAACGTGGTACGTTATTGTCAATGATTACATCAAAGGTTAACCCTTTTTCATCTGTAATTGCTTTAAATTGTCCGGTTAATTCATGAGTAATATCTCGAAGATTATATGATTCATATAATACTTCCATTTTACCTGCTTCAATTTTTGACAAATCAAGAATATCATTGATTAATGATAAAAGTTCTTGGCCACTGCTATGAATAACTTTAGATGATTCAACTTGGTCATCATCAAGATTTCCCTCGTAATTATCAGAAAGTATGCGAGATAGAATAAGCATTGAATTAAGTGGCGTTCTAAGCTCGTGAGACATATTGGCAAGAAATTCAGATTTGTATTTACTCGATATTTCTAGTTCTTCTGCTTTTTTTGAAATTTCCTGGCGTGATATTTCTATTTCTGTATTCTTTGCTTCGATGGCTGAATTTTTATATTCAAGAGCATCGTTCGTTGATTGTAATTCTTGTGATTGTTGTTCTAATTTCTTTTGAGAATTAGCTAATTGTGTTGAACGTTGTTCAACTTCGTCGTTAATTGCGCGAAGTTCTTCTTCTCGAACTTGTAGTTCTTCCATCTGCTGTTGTGATTGATCAAGTAATATTTGCAACTTATGATGAGATTCAGCAACACTTAAGGCTGTCGCCATTGATTCTGAAATGGCGTCTAAAAAGGTATAAGTTTGTTCGTGTTCCTTATCTAACCAACCGAGTTCTATCACGCCAACAACAACGTCATCTTTAATGAGGGGAAAAACAACCAATGTTTGCGGTAATATTTTTCCCATACTTGAACTAACATGCATGTAATCTTTTGGTAAATCATTAATAGTTATGGCTGATTTGGAGATAGCAGATTGGCCAACAAGACCATCACCAAATTCAATAGTTTGATTTGCAAGTTGAGGTACAAACGCAAAACTACCCGCTAATTCTAGTTCTTCATCTTTTACAATATATAGCGAACCCACTTTGGCGTTTAAGTAACTACAGACGAATGAAACGATATTATCGGCTAAATCTGTACTTATTTGGTTTCCACGCATTGTATTTGAAAGTTTTACAACACCTTCTTGTAGCCAACGTTCAGCTTCTTCATTTTTAAAAGCTTGATTAATATGATTAGACATTTCGTTAATCGATGTTGCTAATTGTCCTATTTCATCAGCTGAAGTAATTATTAATTCGTCTTCAATATTGCCATTAGCGATAGTATTAGTTGAATTCACTACATCAATGATTGGACGAGTGTAATGACGCGAAATCAAGTAAGCAATTATTATGACTGGAATTGAAATAGCAGAAAATATGAAATACAAAGTCAATTGAAATACATTAATTTGAGACATGGCTTGGGTTTCATCAATTTTAACGACCATGCCAAGGTTATATTTTTCAATATAACGCCATTGAGCTAATACATTTTCTAAACGATAATCTATTAAAGCACCATGCCCATTAGCGCCTTTTACTGCCAACGTTGTTGCATGATTCAAATCATCGTATAAATTTAATGAAAAATTATTATTATCTTTGGGAGAGAAGCGTAATGGCGACACATAATTTACTTTACTGTTATGTAAATGAGCTAAAAGAACTTCACCTGTATCCCCAATCGTTAATTCACTTTGTATAGCAGCATGAAATATAGATGGCGTGATTTGAAAAACAACCGATCCAATTAATATGTCATTGTTCATTACTGGGTGAGCAATAAACGCAGTAACCGTATTATTATCAGCTTGGTATGAATTAAATTTAGAATAAGCAGGCTGTTTGGTGGTTAGAACTTTTTGGACCAAATTAGCCATATGACTTTGATTAAAAATACTGGTGTATATATTCGTATTAAGATCGTTTGCTGGCTTTAACGAAAACGATATATCACCATTCTCTGTAATTAAATAAATATTGTGTAATTGGCGACTAGATTTTATATCTTCAAAAAAACTCTGAACGACATTTGAAATAATGTGATTATTTTTAGGCTCATTTAATAAGGCTAACTCATCTATCACATAGGGCGTATTGGCAACAATGCTTGCTTGATTTAACGCTTGAGTAAACTCTTGAAACATTAAATCAATACGATGATTCATTGTGGCATTTAAACGATGATAAGTTTCTTTTTTAAGCTCGTTTTTAGTCGACTGGTAAGTGAAAAACTCAGTAATTGCGGCTGGAAGAATAGCGACGATAATTAATAATAAAAGTAGCTTATGTTGAATTTTTTTCATTTACCCAGTTGTCCTTAACTTGAAAAATTGTGAAATATATTTTAATTATTTGGGTAAAATATTTATTCATACAACTTCATTAACATTTTAATTCCTTTTAAACGTTATCTTTACAGGCATCATAGTTCATGTCTATATCTCAAGATATCATAAATTAAGATGACTGTAACCAAGCCAAGTTACATTTAGATCAATGTATTTATTGTCTTTTATCATTGCTTTAATAGATAATCCATAGCTTACTTTCACGATTTCATGGAGCGTTTGTGTTTCGACTTTATCACTCAAATAAACTCGATGTCTTAAAAGGCATTTTGGTACATATTATTGGACAAGATCCATTAACAAACCCGTTTGAATCTGAGAAGGTTTTAGTACAAAGCCCAGGGATGGCGCAGTGGTTAAAGCTCGAACTCGCTAAAGAATTTCGCATTTGTGCCAATGTTGATTTCCCATTACCTGCGAGTTTTATTTGGCAAACTTTTGTCGATATCCTTGATGATGTGCCCAAACGTAGTGCCTTCAATAAAGATGCAATGGCGTGGCATATCATTAAATTACTGCCTGAATTAGTCAAACGTGACGAATTTAGCGAATTAGCTGATTATCTACAATATGACGAACCATTAAAACTCTACCAATTAGCGTATAAAATTGCTGATATATTCGATCAATACCTTGTGTATCGTCCTAAGTGGATTGAAGCGTGGCAAAAAGAAGATTTCACGACCTGCAAAGACAAACAATGGCAGGGCATTCTATGGCACGAGTTGTACCAAGTTATTATCAATAGTGGGCAAAGTCATTATCATCGAGCGAATTTATATCAGCATTTAATTTCTGCATTAAAACAACCTAATGTGAAAGATAAACTGCCACCACGCATTTTTGTGTTTGGAGTGTCTGCATTGCCGCCTAATTACTTGCAAGCACTGCAAATGATGAGCGAACATATTGATATTCACTTCTTCTTAAATAATCCATGTGAATTATATTGGGGGGATATTGTTGATGCTAAATGGGCTGCTAAATTAGCTAGTAAAGCTCATAAAAAAATTAATATCGAAGCCGCTAAAGCATTAAATTTCGACGCATTAGAAGATCTTCCTCTCAGCCCAGAACATTATGACACCCAACGATTTAATGAATTAGGTGAATTATCAACGGCTAATCCTTTACTTGCTTCAATGGGAAAATTGGGACGTGATAATTTAGCCTTAATGCAAACGCTTGAGACTCAAGAGATTGATGCGTTTGTGCCGAGTAATAATTACTGTTTACTCGATTATCTTAACGATGACATTCTTCGTCTTGAAGATCGCACCTTTACCGCAAATACCTTAGACGAAGATAATCCGCGTAAAGTCATCAATAACGATGACGAGTCTATCGTTATTCACAGTTGTCACAGCCCAATGCGTGAAGTCGAAGTGTTGCGTGATGAAATTCTAGCGATGCTAGAACAAGATTCAACACTCACTCCAAAAGATATTGTAGTGATGATGCCGGATGTAAATAGTTACAGTCCTTATATTCAAGCAGTCTTTAGTCATGGTCACAATCATATCGATTTCTCTATTTCAGATAGAAGTGCTGCACAAGAAAACCCAATATTACTGAGCTTTATGACCTTGATGTCACTGGCGCAATCACGCAAGAGCGCCAGCGAATTATTCTCATTGCTCGAAGTGCCCGCGATTATGGAGAAATTTGAGTTATCGCCTAAAAATATCGAATCGTTAAAGTTGTGGATTGACGAATCGGGCATTCGCCAAGGTTTAGGTGATGAACATAGTTTAGATACTTCTAACGATAACAGTTGGTTGTTTGGTTTAAACCGCATGTTTAAAGGATATAGCCAACTAGAAAATGATCCGCTTAGTAATAAAGAACAAAAATTATGGCAAAATATTTTAGCGTATCCGGAATCAGTGGGCATGTCAGCGCAACAATTAGGACAATTGAGTTATTTCATTGAACTGATCGCGCGTTACAGCGAGCGCTTATCTTGTAAACCGTCTTATAAAGAGCCTAGTAAATCGTCAGATGAATTATCAGATGGATTGTTGTTTGAGCAATGGCGTGAACTCATTAATGAATTACTGACCGATTTTTATGAATCGTCACTCGATAATGATTTACAGCTAGCGGTTATTCATAGCGCGTTAGATGGTTTGAATGAAGAACTAATGCTAGCCGATTTTAACGCACCAATATCACGTGAAGTCTTAGTTGAACATTTGGGTAGTAAGTTAGATGCTGGTAATTCAAGTCAACGTTTTCTTGCTGGTAAACTTAACTTTTGTACCTTAATGCCAATGCGTTCTATCCCATTTAAAGTCGTGTGTGTGCTTGGAATGAACGATGGTGTATATCCAAGAACGATTGCGCCAATTGGTTTTGACTTAATGGCGGACGATCATCAAAAAGGCGATCGTAGTCGTCGTGATGACGATCGTTATTTATTCTTAGAAGCAATGTTAAGCGCCCAACAAAAACTTTATTTAAGCTATTGCGGTAAGAGTATTAAAGACAACAGCGAACGGTGTCCTAGTGTTTTAATTAATGAAATTACTGATTATATTTCATTATCTTATCGTCTATCAGAAGATGAGGATAAAACACCGCAGCAATGTAGCGAAAACATCATTAACAAGCTGATTAAACAACATCCGTTAACACCGTTTAGCTCACTTTATTACAACCAAACGTCACCATTTTACTCTTATCAACGTGATTGGCTTGGCGCACTAGCACCTGCTACGCCTAATAGTGATTTCCTAGCTGAGCCGTTGCCATTAGTCATTGAACATAATGTGATTAACGTAGATATGTTAACGCGATTTGTAAAACACCCAAGCCAGTTTTTCTTTAATCAGCGTTTAGGTATTTATTTTTCTAATAACAATACCGATTTACTCGACAGCGAACCGTTTGATCCTGATGGACTTGCTAGCTATGACGTTAAATCTCGCTTACTGGCTGCGTATTTAAAAGATAAAGAAGGTGAGAGTTTAAGTCACATTCGCGCAGAAGGTATTTTGCCGCACGCTCACTTTGCCGATTTATACCTTGATCAACAAACAGAGCAAATGGCGCCATTAGCAGCGCAAGTTAAACTGTATTTTTTGAACAACGAAGCTGATATTGAAATCAATCTTGATTTAGCACTTGATGTAGCGATTGGCACAGCTCATTCGAAAGAAGACTTTTCGTTGCAAGATTTTTCGTTGAAAGACTTTGTGTTGCGAGATTTTTCGCTGCAAGGTTGGTTAAAACAACATGTATCGCCTAATACGCTTATTCGTTATAAATCGGGTAAAGCCAATGGTAAATTCTTTGTCGAATGTTACATCGATTATTTATGTTTTTGCGCGCAGTCATTACCTAATGAACAAGAAAACAAAGACCAAAAATCACCTAAGCAAGTGCTTATGTTTACACAAGACGGCCAATGGTTGTTTAATGCAATAACGAGGGAGCAAGCAATCGCTCACTTAACGCGTTTAGGTAATCATTACTTAACAGGTTTATGTAGTCCAATACCATTACTTATTGATAGTGGATGGCGTTATATCAACGCACGATTTGACGAGAAAAGTTGCCAGTTAATTGATGATGAGAAAACAGTCGCTAAAGCGCTTAAGGCATTTAAAGACAGATTCGATGGTAATTTCATAATGAGCGGCGAACGAGAAGACGCTTACATTGCCCGCAGCCTACAAAATAATAACTTTGATGGTTTATCTCCAGAGGTACAAACATCGATGATAGGTAACGCTATTGAATTTTTACTGCCTATTCGTCAATTGCTAGAAAAAGTAGAGGAAGCTGGTGATGAATAATCAACAAGAGTTGCAAGAAGCATTGGCACAAAAAACATTGGCACAAAAAGCACAGTCATTGAACGTCATGACATTACCGCTTCATGGCGAACGTCTCATTGAAGCTTCGGCTGGTACAGGAAAAACCTACACCATTGCCGGCTTGTATTTACGCTTATTACTCGGCCATGGCGGTGCTAATGGTCATTCTCGCCCGTTAACCGTTGATGAAATTCTGGTAGTAACCTTTACCGAAGCCGCGACGGCAGAACTGCGCGATCGAATTCGTGGTCGTATCGTTGAAGTGCGTCATGCTTTTATTGTTGGTGAGAGTGCCGATCCTTTTATTGGTGAGTTGTTAGCACAAGTTAGCGATCACGAAGGCGCTAAACATCTTTTACTACAAGCCATTAGGCAAATGGATGAAGCGGCTATTTATACCATTCATGGTTTTTGTCAGCGCATGTTAAAAGAACATGCTTTTGAATCTGGCAGTTATTTTGAAACTGAATTTATTACTGACGAAATACCAATTAGGCAACAAGCCATTGAAGATTTTTGGCGCGAGCAGTTTTATCATAAAAACGACGAGGGCGATTACGCCTTAGCAAAATTAGTACGTGGTTATTGGTCATCACCTGAGAAATTATTAGGTCAGTTGCGTGGTTATCTCACCAATCCGTTTTTAACGCTACAAGCCCCGTTTAGTGACTTACCGCTAAAAGAATCATTAGCAAAAATGATTACAGCGATTAACGACTTCAAGCAACAATGGCAAAAAAGCGAA
>CALJMY010000142.1 GCA_937981905.1 uncultured Enterobacterales bacterium | reverse complement strand
TAACTCCCCCGACCTCTCACTTATCGCTACATAGATAAGATTTATGTATACTGACCTTCTAACAAAATTGGTACTATATACTTATACGATTTTTACTGTTACTTACACTTGAGACTCATAAATGTTCGATGATATAAGACCTTTTCGTGATAACGAAGCGCCATCTATTGCAAAAAAACTCGTTAATGAACAAGCCTTACAACATTCAATTGCTTGTTATGTAATGCCTAGTTTATTTAAAGTCGCTCCGTCATTTAGCCAATGGTTAGTAAAATGTTATTTAGCATGGCGCATTAAACCAATTAATAGTGTGAAAGAATTTCAAACTGAAGTTGCTAAATACCTCCATCGACTAATCAAAAAAAGTACCGATGGATTTACGTTTAATGGTTTAAATAACCTCGACATGACCAAACCTACATTATTTATTAGTAATCATCGTGACATTGCACTCGACCCGGCATTAATGAATCTTGCATTATATAAAAATGGTATAGAAACTGTTGAAGTAGCGATTGGAGATAATTTACTGTCTAAGCCATGGGTATCTGATCTTATGCGTTTAAACAAAAGCTTTATTGTTAAACGTGGCGCTAAAAGCAAACGTGAGATGCTAACTAATTCTAAAAACTTGTCTGCATACATACATCATACGATTACTGACAATGAACAAAATATTTGGATTGCACAACGAGAAGGTCGCGCTAAAGACGGTTTAGATAAAACAAACGCTGCGCTTATTTCAATGTTACTGCTTAATAAACCTAAAGAACAAGCCATTGAACAATATATTGAGCAGTTAAATATTGTTCCTGTTTCTATTAGTTATGAATTTGACCCATGTGATAATAACAAAGCGATTGAATTAGCAACTATTGAAGAGACTGGAGAATATCAAAAAAGTGCAGATGAAGATCTTAATAGCATTACACAAGGATTGTTAGGTTACAAAGGACGTGTTCATATTGAGTTTGGTCAAGCGTTGACCGGTTATTTTGAAAATTCAAAAGCGATTGCAGCAGAGATTGACCGTCAAATAATTCAAAACTACCGCTTATATAATTCTAATCTTGCTGCTAAAGATAAATTACAAAATGCTCCGCATGATAACAATGCTTTGGAATCTCTTACTCAACGTATGCATGGATTAACTGAAGCTCAACAGCGTTGGTTATTAACAATGTATGCTAATCCCGTATTAGCTAAAGAAAAATATTAAACGAAATTTAAAGGTTATGACGGTCATGATAGCAAGAGTTTAGGAGTGATAACAAACTCTTGCTTCACACCAGAGATCGGACAGTTAAAGGCAAGAAAATACGCACACAGTTGTAAATCATATTCTGTTGTTTTCACAGCATCACCATAAAGTCGATCACCTAAAATAGGCCAATTATCATCACTCAAATGGCGTCTTATTTGATGCTTTCTACCACTGCCAATTTCAACATCTACCAATGATCGTTCGCTCTCATTACAATAGTTAATTAAGCTCACTTTTGTATATGCACTGCGTTCTTCAATATCGGCAGTATATTCTTGTGGTTTACTAAAATGTCCACCAACAACAGCTTGATATTTTTTAGTAATATTACGGTGTTCAAACAAATCAGTTAAACCCCTAACCGCCGTTTTGCTATGTGCAATGATAATAAGTCCCTGCGTAGCACGATCCAGTCTATGTACGAGAAATGCAGGACGCTCTGGCGTTAAGGCTAATTGTGCAAAACGAGCAATAGTACTATGATCTCCCCATTTAGAACCTTGGCTCATCATACCGCTAGGTTTATACCATAAACTATAATCACCACAGTCTTTGACTAATTGAGGCTGTTCAAATTCATCATTTAATGCATCTTCATTATAATAACAATGTAACTGTTGACCAACTGCTAATACTTTTTTAGCACGTCTTAAGCGTTGGGTTTTACCATCAACGGTTAACCACACTGCGCCTTTTTGCATCACTTGTTTGAGGATTTTTTTGGATAAGTCGTGCCCAGCAGTCACACACGCTTGATGTAAAAAATCGATAGCGTTTATAGGATTATCAGAATTAATGACTGGTAGATGTAATTCGAATGTATTCATTAAGATATTGTTCTCATTAAAATAAAAACTTGTTGTTATCTTTCAGTATACGAACAAGATAACAACAAATTAACTAATCTTAATTATAAAGCGATATTAAATAATAGGTAAGTTTGGTCTCGCTCATTTTCAAACAATTCAATATTAGAAGTATTTGAATAAATGTTAACTCCAGCATCTAATGTCACTCTTCTCAAAATATTAGATATTTTACCTAAATTATAAGAAGCATTCACATTTAAAGCACTACGTGAATCACTGCGTGTTTCACCAAATCCAGCAATTTCACCACTATATGACGTGGAATTAATTTTATAAGAAGCAGACAATAGTAAATTACTAGTAAAAGAATAATCGGCACCAAGTTTGATAATTATATCGCTATAACTATATATATCTTCACTTGCACTACCTATACTATAACCAAGATTTGTATATAAAAATAAATTATCAAATAGGCGATAGTTAAATAATATTTCACCTTTAATTTCCCCTACACTTCTTTCATCGTCATCACTATAGCTATATTGTTGATATCCTACTTTAGTGTTTACTCGCAAATCTTCTTGCCATAATGAGGAATAACCAGCATCAATACCTATAACACTTAATAATGGACTTCCACCTATACTAACTGTTGCAAACCTTGGTTGAATCGAATATTCACCGTTCCAAATTTTACTATTATAAGCGGCGGATAAATCTAACACAGTGCTATCTTGACTTGAAAAATCACCAAAGCTGGTTGACGTAAAATCAATTTGGCCACTAACGTAACTAGTTTTAGACAACAGTTTACTTACTTGTGCCTGCACACCTAAATTAACTCCAGCACTATCTAACGGTCTCAAATCAGTATTGAATATAAAATTTTGATCATAAATAGTAATAGAATCAACAATAGGGGCATTGTTGATATTACTATCAGAAATTATACCACCAGTAAAATTAACGTAATATTGAAGTGCGTCGGGACTATTTTTAGAAAATCGCTCAACTTTATCTCGTAATGCTGGTGTTAAATCTTTCATCGATAATAAAAAATCAAACTGCTCATTAGCTTGTTGATATTCGCCCATATATTGATAAATAAGAGCTAAATCTAAATAAGGTCTTGGTTCGTTAGGATCACTTACTACCACCTGTTTCAAATGTTCTTGTGCTTGATCGTATAAACCTAAGCCAGCATAACATTGCCCTAATAAGTAAAACACATTCAGCCTAATTTGCTTATTAGATTCAACCGATTCACTTAGTAACTTAGCATCATAAATGCTATTTAAAACACTACATGCTTTTGAAAAATCTTTAGCTTTAATTAACTTTATTGCTGAAACAACTTCATTATTAATATCGTTTAAAGTCTGCGAATTGTTAGCTTTAGTCGACACAGATATAAATACTGAAATAATTAAAAGTGGTACAAATTTAAAAGTACCTTTGAACTTATTTGATAACATTGAAAACCTTTATTCTTACTAATTATTATTTATCAACTGAAACGCTTTTCAATTGTTGAAAATTCATATTGGATTCAGTTAATCCTGATAAGCGATTAACAAGTTCTTCTGTAGGAATAGGTACATCATATAATTCAATAGCATTTAACGGATTAACAGTTCCAGCCGTTAAATGAGACTTCACTAAAACGGTCTGAGTTTCACCATCAAAATCTTCACTAGCTTCTTTAATACTATAAACACGACCAACAATTTCTGTTACAGCTTGCTCATTAATAAAATTGATTGCTTGTAATTTAACAACAACAGCATCCATTACTTTATCATTACTTAATGCATCAATTAGTGGAATGTTACCTTCATTAAAGATTTTAAGTTGTTCCTTTAAGTAGAATGGTAATAATCGATCTACATTTGGGTGTTCTAATAACGTTACAAATTTAGTTGGCGCCATTTTAAATGATATTAAAGTATCTACGACTAATTTTTCTTGAGTATCAGTTAGAACTACTAACTCCCCTCTCAATAACTTATCAATTAATACATCATCTTTTACCGCATATTTTTGAGTATATAAAGATTCAATTTCATCTTCTAATTCTCGTGAACGGTTGGATGCTATGTGTAGTTTATTTCGTACTTGCTGTAACTCATAACCACTCTCATTAATTAATTTCTTGTGCTTGGCACCTTCAATTTGATTAAAAAGTATATATTTTTCGTTTCTATTATATTCATTTATTGACGATTTCTGATAATCGTTCAAATTTTTGATATTAAGAGAGTGAGTTTCTTTAACACGTATTAACACCACATTTAATTTATTTAAATCTTGTTGTAATTGAACATATTCATCCGCATCGTTTGGAGATACTTTCAATAATTTTTCAAAGGTAGTATTGGCCATCACTTCATCAGTGAGTAGTTCACTAGCCCATGTGAATTGACTGGCTAAAAATAACCCAATACAACTCATTATTTTATATTTACTTATCATTTTTTTATCACTCATTTTTCTAGTTTATTGTTACACTAGTAGATTCGAAATTCATATACTTAGCTGTAATCTCCGCCTCACCGGCAGTTAATCTTGTTGCTAGCCCTCTGGTTTCAGGTGCATTACTTATGGAAACAGCATCAGAGTTACTGCTCCAAATCACTTGATTGGTATAATCGATACTATCTGCACTAGCAAATTCAAGTTCAACACTAAACTGCTCAGTACCATCTATAGCAATTGTACTCGAAGCTGTCATAGGTATTGCCAAACCAGTAGCATCATCATCATCACGACTAATATTTAGCGTATTACCAGTAGCGGTTATTGCAGGTAAGGTCGCAGTAATCTGCCCCCCATTCGCCACTGCTGTCGTTGTTAACTCACCACGTAAATTAGCAATATTTGATATTGTGCTATCTGCCTGACCATAACTCCAAGTAACAAAGTCAGTTACAATAATATCAGTAGTAACTGAATTAATATCATAAGTTGCGGTAGCGATAAAAGGTACTCGTACATTGTTACCTAAGGTTAAAGTAGTTGCTGTAGTGGAACTAACAATTACAGGAGTATTTAACATCGAAACATCTAATACAGTTATAGGTAATGTGCTTTCAAGTACACCAGTACTAGTCAATAGCTGAGCTGTAATAGTTGTAGCACCAGCATCATCAGTTGTAAGTTCTCCTTTTTTACCTACCATATTATTAATTCGAGCGACAGAAATATCAGAACTTGTCCATAACACTTCATCTGTAATATCTTGTACTTCATTATTAGATAAAGTAGCTAATACTTGAAGTGAATAAGAGAGATGTTGAGTGTCTGTACTGCTTAAATAATTGGTAGTATCGGCTGTTATCGAAATACTACTAATACTTTCTGCTACGTCAATAGTTGCCGTATCCATCATTCCGTTATAACTGGCTACAACTGAATGTTTGCCGGCAGTCGAAGAATCTAATGTATCAATGGTAGCTTGTGATGTTACATCGATAATTGAATGAGCATTATCATCACCAACAAATTGATAAACAGCATAGACCTTAAAGTCTTGTGCCGTACCCAAGGCTATAGAAGCAATACGTGGATATATCTCAATTGATAATAATTTTGCTGCATTATCACTCTGTTCTCTTACCCCTGCAGCTTTACTAAAGGCAGTGTCCATCATATCGACATCATAAGTACTTACTATATCAATTGTACTAGTAGTGCTGCTTACGGCTAAATCAAAGGTAAGAATATTACTAACCAATGAAGAATTATCATCACCATTACTATCAACTATCGACCAAGTATTATCATTTAAAGTACTAATATCTCTTAGAGTATTATCACTATAAATAGCTACAGCACTTAGTTCCATAGAAGTATCGTCAGCGACTAATGAATTAACGAGCCCAACATCAACAGCGGCAACCGATACACTGCCCTTAATTGTCACGGTAATCATTTCGTCATTGCCAGAATCGGCATCATCAGTTGCTGTAATAACAATATTTGTAGTACTTGCAGGTGTACCAGCTATTACTTCTACTTCACCAATAACATCAGATAGACTACTAGCCATGCCTGTAACAAAATTAATATCACTGCTATTGTCAAAGGTCCAATCTAACGTACGTGTAGAAACTACAGTTGTTTTATCCGATAAAATATCAATTGGAATAATAGTTAGCTTTTCACCATCCGTTAACAAGGTTTGACGATTAACTTGAAGCTCAAAACTTTCAACTACAGCATCTGTAATAATCAGGTTATATGTATTTTTAATTGCGCTTGAACTACTGTCTGTATCCGTAGAGCTTGCAGTAATACCTACAGAGCCGGTTGCAATAGCTGTTACATTTCCGTCCGCGTCAACAATAGCGATACTTTCATCGCCTGAAGACCAACTCAAACCATTAATACTACTAGATGAAGTATTATTATTATTTGTTCCAGCTGCGGTAAACTTTCGCTCTTGTCCAAGTGCTAATGCCTCTCCTGTTACAAGAATACTCGCCAATTTAACAGCAGATACAGTCACTTCATAAGAGCCACTAATATTATCTGATTCAGCTGTAATATTAACTGTAATATCTGCGTCATCAACACCAGCAGTAACAGCTGTTACTAAACCTGATGTACCATCAACAGTTGCAACAGCTGTATTAGCTGACGTCCACGCTATAGTTAAGCCCGTTGCAGGAGAACCATCATTATTAGTACCAGCAGCTGTAAATGTATCTGTTCCACCGACAATTAAATCACTACCTGTAACGACTATACTTGCTAATTTAACAGCAGATACAGTTACTTCATAAGAGCCACTGATGCCATCTGATTCAGCTGTAATATTAACCGTAACATCTGCTTTATTCACACCAGCAGCAACAGCTGTTACTAAACCAGATGTACTATCAACAGTTGCAACAGCTGTATTTGTTGACATCCACGCTATAGTTAACCCTGTTGCAGGAGAACCATCATTATTAGTGCCGGAAGCTGTAAATGTATCCGTTCCACCAACAATTAAATCACTACCCGTAATAGCTATACTCGCTAATTTAATAGCTGATACGGTTACTTGATATGAGTCGCTAATACCACCTGATGTTGCTGTTATATTTACTGTAACATCTGCGCCATCCACACCAGCAGCAACAGCTGTCACTAAACCAGATGTACCATCAACTGTTGCAACAGCTGTATTATCTGAAGTCCACGCTATAGTTAAGCCCGTTGCAGAAGAACCATCATTATTTGTACCAGTAACTGTAAATGTATCTGTTCCATTAACAATTAAATTGCTCCCAGACACCTCTAAACTTTCTAGTGCAACATCAATAATATTGATTAAGACGCTATGGACAATTTTTGCACCACTACTATCTTCATCAGTTGAAGTTGCTGTAATGGTCACAGGGCCAGTACTAACTGTTGTTATTGCACCTGAAGAGCTATCAATTGTTGCGATGTTGTCATTGCTGCTACTCCAAGATAATCCATTAATGCTACTTGATGATGAGCCGTCACTGTTAGTACCTACAATAGTAAAAATTTCATTTTGTCCTAAAACAATATCATTTCCACTTATTTCAAGACTAGCCAATGAAACTGGTGATACAGTAATTGTTTTTCTACCTTCAATTACAACATTATTAACATCTACATCTGTTGACTTGGCAACTATATCAGTAGAGCCAATTCCTTGCATTGTCACATTACCGTTACTATCAACGGTTGCAATAGTAAGGTCGTCTGATGACCAAGTTAGTCCATTGATACTACCAGGCGTTGTACCATCAGTATTTAATCCAGCGGCAGTAAAATTCTCAGTCAAACCTAAAGCAAACTGACTAGCTACAGCAGATATACTTAAACTATCTAATACAGCACTACCAACAGTGATTGTATCTGAATATTTAATTATATTACTGTCAACATCTTCCTCTAAAGAGCTTATAGTAATAAAAGCATCCCCTTGAAAAGCTGCAAATAGTGTCCCAATTGAATCGTCAGAAATCGTGACATTACTTGAGCCTGAAACCCATGTTAAAGCTCCCGTTGTAATAGCCGTTCCATCAGTTGCTATACCGGTTGCTGTAAATGTCTGAGTTCTATTTAATGGCATATCGGCTAAATTTACCGTAAAGCTCTCCAAGACAGCCTCACCAACCGATATATCAGAAGTGAAAACAATATCATTACCATCAACATCTTTTTCTGATGATGTTACTGTTATTCTTATAGGCGAAGCGGTGACACCAGCAGCATTTAATGTACCGGTCTGACCGCTGCTACTCATTATTGTTACATCAGCGGGTGTTCTAGATACCCATGTTAATGTACCCGTTGAAATAGTTACACCATCAGTTCCAGTACCGACTGCTGTAAATGTTTGAGTTCGTCCTAGCGGCATAGAATCAACAAAATCAACAGTAAAACTATCTAGTACGGCAGCACCAATAGTAACGTTTTTTGTAAATACTATATTGGCTCCATTGACATCTTTTTCTGACGAGGTGACTGTAATTAGATCATTACCAATAGAATCAGCTGTTAATGTTGCAATCGACGTATCGTCTGAAATGTCAGAAATTGATACTTCAGAGCCAGAACCCCAAGTTAATGTCCCTACAGCGATAGAATTACCATTAGTATCCGTTCCTATTGCCGTAAATATCTGACTTCTGCCCAGTGGAATTGGACTAGGAATATCTACTGAAATACTTTCTAAAACAGCATCACTTACAATAACATCTTTTATGAATTCTATTGTGTCACCATTAACATCAGTCTCTGAGGAAGTCACTGTTATTCTAACTGTTGGTGACGTTAACCCAACTGCTTTCAACGTTCCAGTTTGACCATTTGTACTACTAATTAAGATCTCATCTGGCGCTCTAGAAACCCATGTTAAAAGGCCTGCTGAAATAGCGCTACCATTAGTATCAATACCAGTTGC
>CALJMY010000141.1 GCA_937981905.1 uncultured Enterobacterales bacterium | reverse complement strand
CCCAAAATTAATTGTTTTGCCTTATCAATTTAGAAATGTTTTACAAGAAATTGTGTCTGTATTCGTTACGACCTTAGTCGCTTTTTTCGCGTTTGGACTAACATATTTTGTTTCATCAAGTGGTCTTGCGGGAGAAGCAGGACATATCATCATTCCAATTTTTTCGTTGTTATTGCTTATTTATTTGGTAGGAGCATGGCGTAGTTCGGCTAATGCTGTTGGTATAACTCGTGTTAAAACATTGCAAGATGCAGGTGCCGCAAGCTTAGCTAAAATAATTGCGTTTTCAATTTTGTTTCCAGTAGTTATTGGCTTTGCTTATCAATTTATTACTAAGCAATTTAATAATACAGATGGTGTTGAACGTCTTTTTGAGAACGTAACTGTCTTTTCTGCATGGCCAAGTTTACTATTACTATTAGCATTAGGCGCTTTAGCTAGTGCTTTAGTTGTATATATGGTGCTTGTTCGCACTAAAGAAGCTAATCCATTAACTGAAGTAAGTGAATTCAGGGAAAATCTTCAAGAATCAGTTCACCCAAATGATATTTTCATTAATATTGAAAATATTGTATTAGCGAATCGTCGTTATAACGAAATACCTAATAGAACATATCGCGCATTTGATCCAAAGTTAGACGAAGAAAGCCAAGGTAAAGGTGCTTTTTCTGGGGAACTACTCATTGAAACGCAACCAGAATTTAAGCCTGTAGAGTCGGCTTCTGCATTCAGAACTACTCGTTTAATTAGTACTATTTTAGGCCAAGTAATGTTGGTGATTGCAGCTATATTATTCTTCTCTTTAAGTGAACAAGTAGGTGCTGTGATTGAGTTTGTTAAAGGTGTTATCGCTAACCCACCATCAATGCGCGGTAGTGATAATAGAATAATTAGTAGTTTACAACCCGTAATAGAGCAAGGGTCTATGATTGTTGTTGGTTTAGTTAGTACATTGTTTATGTGGCAAATTATTTCTGCTATTGGTCGTATGCTAGAAAATTTCTCTAATGTCTTCTGGGCTGAGCTTCAATTTGAGTCACTATTAATGTATATCAAAACAGAAGGCACATTTTCTGAAACTAAGTTTTCGACTGGTATGTCTATTCATGACTCTACGCGTAGTGAAAATATTGTTGTTAAATCATCAATAACACCATGGATTGTCAGCTCACGTATTAAAAGTAGTACGTTTGCAACCGCTGGTAGTCAAAATGTTGAAATGCCGCGTTATGTTATGTCTATGGCTAAGAATGATACTGAATTAGACAGTATAGTTGGTGAAATACGTGATTTCTTAAAAGCGCGTGAAAACATCGGAGGCATAAGTAATGAGACAGATTTGCAGAATGCTGAAAACATGCTGAAAATTAATCAGGCATCACGTGCTAGTGCTAGCCAATTAACACTTGGGCAACAAGGAGAAGCAGCAGGTTTTTTACGCGGCGAAGCTGAATATCTTGCAGACCAAGAAAGTAACAAAGATGACAACAAATAAAACTTAATAGATATTTTTGTTATTTAAACAATGGAACTATTAAGACCTGTCATTTGAACAGGTCTTTTTTTAAGGAGAATACATGATCAATATTACTCAGGGAAATCGTATTGCCAGTTTAGACTTGTTAAGAGGGATCGCAATTCTAGGTATTCTCTTCATGAACATTGTTGCGTTTGCTATGCCTGAGCCTGCATATCCTAATGTGAATTGGCATGGTGCAGCAACAGAAGCTGATAAGTTCTTTTTTGCTTTGCAGTATCTCTTTGCTAAAGAGCGATTTATTGCATTATTTTGTGTGTTGTTTGGTGCTGGTTTAGTGATGTTTTGGCAACGAGCTCAAGAAAAAATACTTGAACCTATTCCTTTATTACGTAAACGAGTTATTTGGCTGTTTATATTTGGCGTATTGCACATGACTTTTTTATTCTACGGTGATGTGTTGATGACCTATGCCATTTGTGGTTTTCTTGTTATTCAATTTATTCCTAACGATGCAAAAAAATTAATGCGTCGGGGAATTTTATTTACCATCATTGGCATGTTAATTATGTTGGGATTTTCCGCATTAACTTTATTCGAATTAGAGCCTAATATGCAAACATCAATGTTAGGTTATCCATACAATCAAGAGAGCATGAATGAGGTGATTAATTCTGCTGTTGGTTCTTATCTCAACATGATCAAATATAACGCGACAACTGGTGCTGCTATTTTGTTTTTATGGCCTGTTATTTTCTGGATGATTGCTGGCCCTATGTTAATTGGTATGTCGTTAATCAAACAAGGATTCTTTCAAAAAGGAACAAGTGTTGAAATTGAAAGACGCATGTTCTTTGTGGGATTATTACTAAGTGTTGGTCAGCTTTATATGATATTGAGTAGTGACTTTTCAATCGATTTTTGGCTGTTAGCATCGTTCAATACTATGGGTGGTTTACTGATTATTTTGGCCGTCGCATCACGATTAATTAAAGGTATTGAAAAAAATCCATCTTGGCTAATGCCATTTCAATATGTTGGTAGAATGGCGTTTAGCCTTTATATCTTTCAGTCGATTACCATGACGTTATTATTTAGAGTGCTTTTGTCTGATAATTTCGGTTTATGGCATTTAGGTGAGTTAATAGCTATTGCAATAATTGTCAGTGTTATACAAGTACAATTAGCTATTTGGTGGCAGAAAAATAAGGGACAAGGGCCGCTTGAAAAGCTATGGCGTACATTAATATATAAAAATGTAGTACCAATCAACGAGACACCATTAAACTAAAAAGTATAAACTGATATCACTCATGAAAGTTTACAGGCTCATGAGTGAATTACAGTGGTAAAAAAGAACGGTGATGATCAAAAAATTGTCCAAAACTTTAATACTCCTTTAAATAAGTCAAGATAACGCGTTCGGTGCTTGGTTATATTACCAATTCAATATAAAATTCCCCGTTATATTCCTTCAATGAGCGCTTAATGTGTTAGCAGAGCAACTACAACAACTGATTACTCAAAGTGATTTAGATATTTCGTCAGAGCACCAAGAACAATTGGTCTCGCTGGTGGAATTGCTTCATAAGTGGAATAAAGCTTTTAATTTAACATCAGTTAGAAATCCAAGTGATATGTTGGTTAAACATATTATGGATAGCGTGGTGGTTTCACCACATTTAGAAGGTAAGCGTTTTATTGATGTTGGCACAGGACCAGGATTACCAGGCTTGCCATTAGCTATTTTAAATCCCGATAAAGAATTCTTTCTATTAGATAGCCTAGGAAAGCGTATTCGTTTTATTAAGCAAGCTGCGCATGCGCTTGGTTTAAAAAACGTAACTACAGTGCAATCGCGCGTAGAAGAGTTTCACGATGAACAAGGATTTGATGGTGTAATTAGCCGTGCATTTGCCTCACTGGACGATATGCTTGATTGGTGTCATCATCTACCTCATTCTCAAGGTAAATTTTATGCTTTGAAAGGTGTTATTCCAGATGCTGAATTAGCACATTTAAAGCCTGAGTTAGTGTTAGACGATATTCACACTTTGGTGGTGCCTGAATTAGAAGGCGAACGTCATTTAGTTGTTATTAAGCACGCAACTTCTCAAGGATAAAGGAAACGCTTGTGGCACGAATTATTGCAGTAGCAAATCAAAAAGGCGGTGTTGGTAAAACAACGACTGCTGTTAACTTAGCCGCCTCTTTAGCAGCAACTAAGCGAAAGGTACTATTAATAGATCTGGATCCTCAAGGTAATGCAACCATGGGGAGCGGTGTTGATAAGTATGAAGTGCCAACGACGGTTTATGATTTATTAGTCGATGAAATGCCCGTTGAAGAAGTTATCGTTAAAGATACGGCAGGACATTATGATCTTATTGCAGCTAATGCTGATGTAACCGCCGCTGAAATTAAGCTGATGGAGTTTTTCGCGCGTGAAATGCGCCTTAAGAATGGTTTAGCACCTATTAAGGATAAATATGATTATATATTTATCGATTGTCCTCCAGCGCTTAACTTACTAACTGTGAATGCGATGTCTGCTGCTGATAGTGTATTAGTGCCAATGCAGTGTGAATATTTTGCATTGGAAGGTTTAACGGCTCTTGTTGATACTATCAGTAAGTTGTCGGCAGCTGTTAATCCAGACTTATCGATTGAAGGTATTTTACGTACAATGTATGACCCGCGTAATCGTTTATCTAATGATGTGTCGGATCAATTGAAGCAACATTTTGGTGAAAAAGTTTATCGAACTGTTATTCCACGTAATGTAAGATTAGCTGAAGCGCCCAGTTTTGGTGCGCCAGCAATGTATTATGACAAGTCATCTACAGGTTCAAAAGCTTATTTAGCGTTAGCTGGTGAAATGTTACGACGTGAAGAACAAGAACAAAAATCAGATAAACCATTAGTTGATTAATCGTTTCTTTTAATCGGTCATCAAAAATAATAATAGAGTTAATAATAAAATGTCAGTAAAAAAAAGAGGCTTAGGTAAAGGATTAGATGCACTTTTAAGCACTAGCAATTCAGCCCGATCTAAACAAGTTGCCGCAGATAAAACAACAGAAAATAAAATCGAAGCTGTTGTAGGAAAAGAAGGTGAGTTGCGTCAATTACCTGTAGAACTGTTGCAGCGCGGCGAATTTCAGCCTCGAAAAGACATGTCGCCAGATGCATTAGATGATTTAGCTAGTTCAATTAAAACTCAAGGTATTATTCAACCTATTATTGTTCGTCAACTTGCAGACAACAATAAATTCGAAATTATAGCCGGTGAACGTCGATGGCGTGCAGCGCAACTTGCACAATTGAGTGAAGTTCCGTGTTTGGTTAAAGAAGCCGATGATCAATCAACAATGGCGATGGCACTCATTGAAAATATTCAACGTGAAGATCTTAATGCCATGGAAGAAGCTGTTGCGCTTGATCGATTAATTAATGAATTTGAATTAACGCACCAACAAGTGGCAGACGAAGTAGGCAAATCGCGCACAACAGTTAGTAACCTTCTGCGGTTAAATACACTCAATGATGATGTTAAATTATTATTGGAGCGTGGCGACATTGATATGGGACATGCACGTGCTTTGTTAGGCTTAACTGGTGAAGTACAAAGTGACAACGCTCGAGTTGTTAGTGAGAAAAATCTAACGGTTCGTGAAACTGAACGTTTAGTGCAAAAAACGTTAAAAGGTGAACCTGAAAAACCAACCAAAACGATTGATCCAGATATTATGAGTTTGCAGCAACGATTGACCGATCATTTAGGTGCGAAAGTAGCAATTAATGACAACGGTAAAGGTAAAGGAAAACTGGTTATTTCTTATACTTCAGTTGACGAACTTGATGGTGTGTTAGCGCATTTAAAACTTCAATAAAAATTATTTTCATTTTCTCTTCAAATTTCCTTTCTTACGATTGTAAATAAAACTACTTTTTACAATCGTAAACTAGCTTCTTTTATCACGTGTTACATGTAAAAATTCTGTTAAATCACGTTTGTTTTTTAATCTACTTTGTTTTTTTATTCATAGAAAATCAATTAATTCCTATATCTGTAAGGTTTGATATAAGGTTGTTTGGTAGTTTCAGGCTTGTTGAAACCCCATATATAGATTTTGTTGCTGATTTAGTCTCAATTTATGTATTATTATGTCAAATAACTTTCCAATGGTAGCCATAAAACGTATACTTCCGCTTGCTTTTTTCAGCACGAAATAATGAGTTTTTTTTAATCGAAAACTTATTACTAAATGAGCAGATTGTGGAGTAATTAAATTGGTCAATAAATTAGCATCGCGCGGACGTTCAACGGCATATAAGTTGATTGGTATGCAAACGATAGCTGTGATACTGACTTCTCTAATTTTCTTCCTAACAAATGGGGCTAAAGAGGGTTATTCCGCACTTTGTGGTGGGGTTATTTCTATATTTCCTAATTTTGTTTTTGCTACTTTGGCTTTTCGACATGCTGGAGCGAGCGCGGCGGCAGAAGTTCTGGGTGACTTTTTCCGTGGTGAGGCACTTAAACTAGTTTTAGTGATAGTGCTGTTTTGGGTGGTGTTTAAGACTTTGGACGTGATTTATTTGCCGTTATTCGTTACATACGCATTGGCAATATTTCTCCATTGGCTGTCACCATTAATTTTTAAAACCAAAAAAGTGGGATAGAAGATGTCAGCATCTGATACTGGTGAAGCCCTCACATCTGGCGATTATATCATTCATCACCTCCATAACTGGACGGTGGGTGAAGGATTCTGGTCGTTAAATGTCGATTCACTACTTTTTTCTGTAGGACTTGGTGTTCTTTTCTGTTGGTTGTTTGCCTCTGTTGCTAAAAAAGCAACGACGGGTGTACCTGGAAAGTTACAATGTCTTATTGAAATGACAGTAGAGTTCGTTGATGGTACCGTCAAAGATACCTTCCATGGTAAGAGCGCGTTAATTGCTCCTCTTTCATTGACTATATTCGTTTGGATTATCCTAATGAATACAATGGATTTGGTTCCTGTAGATTGGTTGCCTATGGCATCTCAAGCATCAGGTATTGAGTACATGCGTGTTGTTCCTACGACAGACCTTAATATTACTATGGGTATGTCAATCAGCGTATTTTTCTTAATGATCTTTTATAGCATCAAGATGAAAGGCGTTAGTGGCTTTGTTAAAGAATTAACAATGCAGCCTTTTAATCATTGGGCATTTATCCCAGTAAACTTAGTTATGGAATTGGTGGCGTTAATCGCAAAACCAGTATCTCTTGGCTTACGTTTATTTGGAAACATGTACGCTGGTGAGATGATCTTCATGCTTATCGCTTTATTAGGCGTTTGGCAATTACCACTACACTTTGTATGGGCTACGTTCCATATCATGGTGGTATTATTACAAGCTTTCATATTCATGATGTTAACTGTCGTGTATTTAAGCATGTCTTGTGAAGACCATTAATGTATAGATTGTTTTAATGAAAGAGCTCCTACATGATGTAGCAACAGCATTAATTCAACGTACGAAACAAATTTATTTACAATTTTTAATTTTTAAAACTATCTGGAGAAACTAATGGAAACTATCTTAGGTTTTACTGCAATCGCAGTTGCACTACTAATCGGTCTTGGTGCGCTTGGAACAGCAATCGGCTTTGGTATTTTAGGTGGCAAATTCTTGGAAGGCGCTGCGCGTCAACCAGAAATGGCACCAATGCTACAAGTTAAAATGTTCATCGTTGCTGGTCTTATTGATGCGATCGCTATGATCGGTGTTGGTATCGCAATGTACATGTTGTTCACTAACCCACTAGCTGCTTTCTTGGGTTAATGCGCGACCTCTTTTAAATTAACTAGAGGACGACGTTATGAACTTGAACGCAACCTTATTAGGCCAGTCAATTGCCTTTGCAGTGTTCGTTATATTTTGTATGAAATATATCTGGCCACCACTGATTAGTGCTATTGAAGCACGTCAGGCAAAAATTGCTGATGGTCTGGCTTCTGCTGAACGTGCAACCAAAGATTTAGAGCTAGCGCAAGCGTCTGCTGGCGATCAATTGAAAGAAGCTAAAGCGCAAGCTGCTTCTATCGTTGACGCTGCAAACAAGCGTAAAGCACAAATCGTTGATGAAGCGAAAACTGCTGCAATAACGGAACGCGATAACATTATCGCTTCAGGTTATGCTGAAGTTGAAGCAGAACGCAATCGTGCTAAAGAAGATCTTCGTCAACAAGTTGCTGTATTAGCAATTGCTGGCGCTGAGAAAATTCTTGAGCGCTCAATCGATGAAGCTGCTGCGAACGATATAGTTGAAAAACTTGTCGCCGAGCTATAACAGAGGATAAGAGTAATGGCTGAATTCACTACCATCGCTCGACCTTATGCTAAAGCAGCATTCGATTTTGCTGTTGAGAGTAACAACGTTGACTCGTGGTTAGAAATGACTACATTCTTGGGTCAAATTGCATCTAACGATGCCGTTGTTTCATTGCTTAAAGCTACTACTGCGTCAACAGATGCAGCTGACCTTTTAATTAAAGTCGGTGGCGAGCAGCTCAACAAAAATGGTCATAATTTTATTAAAACTATGGCTCAAAATGAACGTTTATTAGTACTTCCTGAAGTAGCAGTGCTATTTGCTCAATACTATGATGAGTATAACAAGCAAGTAGATGCAGACGTTACGTCTGCCGCTGAACTAAATGACGCACAACAAGCCAATTTGGCGGCGTCACTTGAGAAGCGTTTAGCACGTAAAGTTAAGCTAAACGTAAGTATTGATAAATCTCTGGTTGCTGGCGTAATAATTCGTGTAGAGGATCTATTAATTGATAGATCAGTACGCGGAAAATTAGAACGTCTTAGCAATCAGCTGCAATCGTAATTGGGGATTAGAGCATGCAACTAAATTCCACTGAGATCAGTGATCTGATCAAACAACGTATCGAACAATTCGACGTTGTAAGTGAAGCTCGTAATGAAGGTACTATCGTTTCTGTAAGCGACGGTATTTTACGCATCAACGGCCTAGCGGACGTGATGCAAGGCGAGATGATTGAACTACCTGGCAGTCGCTACGCGATCGCGCTTAATCTTGAGCGTGATTCTGTAGGCGCGGTTGTTATGGGACCTTACGCTGACCTTGCTGAAGGCGTAAAAGTAACATCGACAGGTCGTATTCTAGAAGTACCAGTAGGCCGTGGCTTACTAGGTCGTGTTGTAAACACACTAGGCGAACCTATTGACGGAAAAGGCGCTATCGAAAACGATGGTTTCTCTCCTGTTGAAATGATTGCACCTGGCGTTATCGAACGTCAATCAGTTGACGAACCTGTACAAACAGGTATTAAAGCTATCGATACAATGATTCCAGTTGGCCGTGGCCAACGTGAATTAATCATCGGTGACCGTCAAACTGGTAAAACTGCTATCGCACTTGACGCTATTATTGCTCAGAAAGATTCTGGCATTAAATGTGTTTACGTTGCAATCGGCCAGAAAAACTCAACTATTTCGAACGTTGTTCGTAAATTAGAAGAGCATGGCGCATTAGCAAACACTATCGTTGTTGTTGCATCTGCTGCTGAAGCTGCTGCACTACAATACTTAGCACCTTACTCAGGTTGTGCTATGGGTGAATACTTCCGTGACCGCGGTGAAGATGCACTAATCGTATATGATGATTTAACTAAGCAAGCTGTTGCTTACCGTCAAATCTCTCTACTTTTACGTCGTCCACCAGGCCGTGAAGCTTACCCAGGTGACGTTTTCTATCTTCACAGTCGCTTATTAGAGCGTGCTTCTCGCGTAAACGTAGATTACGTAGAAAAGTTCACTAACGGTGAAGTTAAAGGCAAAACTGGTTCATTAACGGCATTGCCGATTATTGAAACACAAGCCGGTGACGTTTCTGCATTCGTACCTACAAACGTAATTTCGATTACCGATGGTCAAATCTTCTTAGAGACTGACTTGTTTAACTCAGGACTTCGTCCAGCTGTTAACCCTGGTATTTCGGTATCTCGTGTAGGTAGTTCTGCACAAACTAAGATTATCAAGAAGCTTTCTGGCGGTATTCGTACTGCACTAGCACAATATCGCGAATTAGCGGCATTTGCTCAGTTCTCTTCTGATCTAGATGACGCAACGCGTGCTCAATTAGAGCATGGTCAACGTGTAACTGAATTAATGAAGCAAAAGCAATACGCTCCTCTAAGCGTAGCTGAGCAAGGTGTTGTTATCTTTGCTGCTGAAAAAGGTTACTTAAAAGAAGTTGAAATCAATAAAGTTGTTGATTTTGAAGCGTCTCTACTTTCTTACGCAAACAGCGAAGGTAGCGAGCTACTAGCTAAGATTAACGAGACTGGCGCCTATGACGCTGATATCGAGTCTGGTCTTAAAGCTCTGCTTGATAACTTCGTAGCAACTCAGACTTACTAAGTCGGTGATAGGCGTTGGCAGCAACGCCTAACTAACTGGAGAAAGAAGAGATGGCTAGCGGAAAAGAGATAAAAAGTAAGATCGGGAGTGTTAAAAACACTCAAAAGATCACTAGCGCTATGGAAATGGTTGCAGCGAGTAAAATGCGTCGTCTACAAGACCGCATGCACTCATCGCGACCATATGCCGAAAACATGCGCTCAGTGATTAGTCATATTGCTGAAGGCAGTTTAGAGTATCGCCATCCTTATTTGGAAGAGCGTGATGTTAAACGTGTCGGTTACATCGTTGTTTCGAGTGACCGTGGCCTTTGTGGTGGTTTAAACATTAACTTGTTTAAGAAAGTTGCCAAAGATGCTGGTGAATGGACAACTAAAGGTGCAGATGTAAAATTTGCATTAATTGGTAGTAAAGCCATTAGCTTTTTCAATAATTTTGGTAATGGTGATGTGGTTGCGCAAACTTCAGGTTTGGGTGATACACCGTCATTAGAAGAACTTATTGGCAGTGTTAAAGTTATGCTGCAAGCATATGACGAAGGTGAATTGGACCGTTTATATGTGGTACACAATAAATTTGTGAACACGATGGTTCAAACTCCAACGATCGATCAACTACTACCTTTGCCAAAACAAGAAGGTAATACTGAGCAATCTCATCATTGGGATTATGTTTACGAGCCAGATGCGAAAGAATTACTTGATGTACTTCTTACGCGTTACGTAGAATCTCAGGTTTATCAAGGTGTTGTGGAAAATGTAGCTTGTGAAATGGCTGCACGTATGATGGCAATGAAAAGCGCCACAGACAACGCATCAGACTTGATCGACGATTTACAACTTGTTTATAACAAAGCACGTCAGGCGAGTATCACTCAAGAATTGGGTGAAATCGTAGCCGGCGCAGCAGCTGTTTAGGCAATCGTATAACCATTAAGCTTTGAGGAAAAATCATGAGTTTAGGTAACGTAGTACAGGTAATCGGCGCAGTTGTGGATGTTGAATTCCCACAAGAGTCGGTACCAAAAGTATATGACGCACTAAAAGTAACTAATGAAGGTTATCATTTAGTGTTAGAAGTTCAGCAGCAGCTGGGCGGTGGCGTAGTTCGTACTATCGCCATGGGTTCATCTGACGGTTTACGTCGTGGCCTTACAGTAGAAAATAGTGGACGTCCTATTATGGTTCCAGTGGGTACAAAAACCCTTGGCCGTATTATGAACGTTTTAGGCGAGCCTATCGATGAAGCTGGTCCTATCGGTGAAGAAGAGCGTTGGGAAATCCATCGCGAAGCTCCTTCATACGAAGAACAAGCTAACTCTAACGACTTGTTAGAAACAGGTGTTAAAGTAATCGACTTAGTATGTCCTTTCGCGAAAGGCGGTAAAGTTGGTTTATTTGGTGGTGCTGGTGTTGGTAAAACTGTAAACATGATGGAATTGATCCGTAACATCGCGATCGAGCATTCAGGTTACTCAGTATTTGCTGGTGTTGGTGAACGTACTCGTGAGGGTAACGATTTCTACCACGAAATGAACGAATCTAACGTACTTGATAAAGTATCGTTAGTTTACGGTCAAATGAACGAGCCTCCAGGAAACCGTTTACGCGTAGCGTTAACTGGTCTTACTATGGCTGAGAAATTCCGTGATGATGGCCTAGACGTTCTACTTTTCGTAGATAACATCTACCGTTACACACTAGCTGGAACAGAAGTATCTGCACTTCTTGGTCGTATGCCATCAGCGGTAGGTTACCAGCCTACACTTGCTGAAGAAATGGGTGTATTACAAGAACGTATTACTTCAACTAAGAAAGGTTCTATTACATCTATCCAAGCGGTATACGTACCTGCGGATGATTTAACGGATCCATCTCCAGCAACAACGTTTGCTCATTTAGATGCGACAGTTGTACTTTCTCGTGACATCGCTTCGCGTGGTATTTACCCTGCAATCGATCCATTAGATTCAACGTCTCGTCAACTTGACCCATTAGTTGTTGGTCAAGAGCATTATGACATTGCACAAGCTGTTCAAAACACATTGCAACGTTATAAAGAGCTAAAAGACATCATTGCGATTCTTGGTATGGATGAGCTATCAGAAGATGATAAGCAAACCGTAACACGCGCTCGTAAGATTGAACGCTTCTTATCTCAACCATTCTTCGTAGCCGAAGTATTTAATGGTGTTCCTGGTCGATATGTTTCATTAAAAGATACTATCGCTGGATTTAAAGGCATTCTTGCTGGCGAATATGACGACCTTCCAGAACAAGCGTTCTACATGGTTGGCGGAATTGACGAAGCAATTGAGAAAGCTGCTAAGCTTTAATCGCTTAGCACTAGGAGAGCATTATGGCTGCTATGACTGTACAACTTGATGTTGTTAGCGCAGAAAAACAAATTTTTTCTGGCCTTGTTCAGTCACTACAAGTGTCTGGTGAAGCGGGTGAGTTAGGCGTTATGCCTGGCCATGCTCCTTTATTAACAAGTATCAAGCCTGGCATGGTGCGCCTAGTAAAACAGAACGGCGAGGAAGAAGTTATCTTCCTTTCTGGCGGTATTCTTGAAGTTCAACCTACGACGGTAAACATCCTTGCTGATGTTGCTATTCGTGGCGGTGACCTTGACGAAGAAGCGGCTGTTGAAGCTAAGCGTCTTGCTGAAGAAAACATGAACAATAAGTCTGGTGATATAGACTACGCTACAGCGGCTAAGCAATTAGCTACTGCAGTAGCTCAATTACGTGTACTAGAAATGGTACGTAAAAAAGGCTAGTCCTTTTGTTTGTGCATGAAAAAAGCGCCTTAGGGCGCTTTTTTTTTGATATATTAAAAATTAATTTTGTTTAATATATTGTTCAAATTCATCCATATTCATTGGTTTAGAAAATAAAAAACCTTGTAAGTAATCAACATCCATATCTTTAAGTTTTTCAGCTTGATATGATTCTTCAATCCCTTCTGCAACAACTTTATATCCTTATGATGAAGCAATCTGTAATACAGAGTTAATAATGACAAGTCTGTTAGCATTGAGATCTTGAATAACTATTGAACTCAATAGTAGTAATTTATAATTAAGTAACTACACTGTGTATAAATTTAATACACTACATTTTCAGAGAATATGATGATTAAACAACCAAAAGGTGGCCAGTTTAATATTGGTGATGGCCGATTAAGTGGTTATATTGCCGTTACGCTAGCTTTTCTTAGCTTCCTAGGTGTTATTGCCTTCCATTTTCCTCAATATTTAACGACACCAGAATTAAGACAATCCTATAATGTTGATATTATTCGTTATGTTATGTTTGCAGCACTTGTTGTTTCTGGTGCGCTTGGTTTGTGGAATGTTATTCGCAATGTTAATAAACGTGCTGCATTAATTGCTTGGGCATTTGTAATCACCACAATAGCACTCGGAGGGCATCGTATAGAAGTAGGTGAATTTCCAACGAACACACCTTATTTAGGCTTAGATTGGTTTATTTTAGATTTATTAGGCTCGACACTTATTTTTGTTTTTATTGAAAAATTGGTTCCACATCGTAAACAAGCTGTTTTACGAGAAGGGTGGCAAACAGATATGCAGCATTTTTTAATTAATCATTTATTAATTGGTTTTGCATTACTAGCGGCTAATCAATTTGTTACGCAAATTTTTGGGTGGTCAGTTAACGATAGTTTACAATCTTGGGTGCAAAGCCTACATTGGGGAATACAACTCGCTGCAGTATTATTATTTGCCGATTTGATGCAATACACTCTACATCGTGCTTATCATGAAGTACCTTATCTATGGCGCTTTCATAGCGTTCATCATAGTGTCGAAAAAATGGATTGGCTAGCAGGTTCACGCCAACATTTCTTAGAGCTTATCGTTACTCGATGTTTCGTTTTAACTCCTATTTTTGTTTTTGGATTCGAAAAATCAGTCATTGATACTTATATTATTATTGTCGGATTTCAAGCCGTATTTAATCACGCTAATGCCAATATTCATGTTGGTTGGTTAAAGTATATTTTTGTAACACCACAATTTCACCATTGGCATCATGCGTCTGACAAAGCGGCGATTGATCGTAACTATGCTGCGCATTTTTCATTTATTGATTATCTTTTAGGAACGGCTGTACGCGGTGAAGATAAATGGCCAGAACGTTATGGAATAGTAGGTGGTGGTATGCCCGACGGTTGGATAAAGCAACAAGGTTATCCATTTAATAAAAAGAAGAAAAAATAACTCTAATAACGAGTACTTGATTTATTAACTTTTATATCAATAGATCAGGTGCTTGCTAGTTTTAAAATAGAAAATATTGAAAGAATTCAATATAAAGAATCTTAATGCTCTCATATCCTAATCTTATTCTGTAAAGCCAATTAACCCTCAAAAACCTCCCTATATTGAAACCGTAATAAAGTTAATAATGAATGTCCATAGTTAAATCCTATTAATATGATAATCACTATCGATTTCAACAATTCAATAAGATTCCATACAATAGCTTCAACTTAAACGGAAACACATTCTTAAACAAAACTTTGGAGCAACTTATGTCACAGTCAATTATCAATACAAAACTTAAAGCTTTTAACGCAACTGCATACAGCAACGGAGACTTCGTTGAAGTTTCAGAAGCCGATGTTGCCGGTAAATGGTCAGTATTCTTTTTCTACCCAGCTGATTTCACGTTCGTATGTCCAACAGAGCTAGGCGACATGGCAGACCATTACGCACAGTTACAAGAGATGGGCGTTGAAGTTTACTCAGTATCAACTGATAC
>CALJMY010000140.1 GCA_937981905.1 uncultured Enterobacterales bacterium | reverse complement strand
CGTGCTGGTATTGGGTGTTTAGACCTTATTGATGAATGCTTCCAGCAACAAGACTTGTTCATTCCCAATCAAGATAATGTTCAATTGATGCAATGTGTAGATACTATTAATAATCGCTATGGCAAGAACACACTGGCTTTTGCAGTGCAAGGCACAGAGCAAAAATGGGCAATGAAGCGTGAGTTTTTATCACCTAAATATACAACGCGTTGGCCGGATATACCTAAGATTGATTGTTGAAGCACCAATAATTAGCCGAGTAATTCACAATAATTACACGAACCTTTAATGGCTAGAGCAAAGTGCGTCAATGTCTGCTTCAAGCTCATAGCAGCCATTCATAATAAATTTCTCAGTATTTAAAATACTTTGACCCAATTTATATACACTTAATATGCATAGACAGTTCTTGGGAAAATAATACAATATATAGAATAGTTCAATTTAAACTGTGTGATAAAAATTTATCTTAACGGTTATAATAATATTATCAAAATAATCTTCTTAGTATTTATCTCACTAGGAGTGAAAGTCTGAATGTGTTCTTTAACTATTCTATTTAGCATGAACTTAGCCTGCTACATTCCTAATAAAAAATATTTTAACATAACGAATAACTACATAATTATGGCTACAAATCTGATACAGTAAATTTAAATACTACCATCTATTAAGAATGGTTTTTCTTTCCATACCTTCAACCAAGGTAATACTTCAAGATTAGATATTGGTTTTGATATACCGTAACCTTGAGCAATATGACTACCTAACGATAATAACAAATCGCCATGTTCGGGGGTTTCTACACCTTCAGCAATAACCTGTAAGTTAAAAACTTTGGCTAATTCAATTATGCCTTTAACGATAGATTTGTCATCAATGTCATCCAGCATATTTCTGATAAACGATTGATCAATTTTTAAATATTTAGCTGGAAGTTGTTTCAAATATGTTAATGATGAATAACCAGTTCCAAAATCATCAATGGAAAATGTAATCCCTAAGGCATTACATTTTTTCATAATCATTGATACTCGATTGATATCTTTTAATGCACTGGTTTCTAATATTTCAAATTCGATACTTCCACCTTTGAAGTCAGGGTAACCATTAATTGTACTCTTTAAATCACTTACAAACTGAGGGTGCTGTAAGTGCATTGGACTAATATTAACGCTAATAGGAATATCATGACCTAAATCAGTCCATTTTTTAGATTGGTTAAAGGCTGTTTCTATCACCCATTTTCCAATTTCTATTTCGAGTAAGTCATTTTCAATTTCGGGTAGAAACATAGCCGGAGGCAATACACCATCCACAGGATGATTCCAACGGATTAGTGCTTCTACACCTATTAAAGATTTTGTTCTCAAATCTACTTTTGGTTGATAATAAAGTACAAATTCCTTCATTTCTAATGCTTGAGTGATTCTTTTTAGTTTCTCATTTAGAGTTATAACGTCCTGATTTTCCTTGATATTGAATTTTTTAATTTGATTTTTACCATCTTGCTTAGCTTTATACATTGCTTGATCGGCATGTCTTAATAGTTGGTCTGGATTTGAATTGTCTGATGGAAAGTAAGTTATGCCGATACTCGCAGTCACATTTATAAGCATATTATCAATTTTAATAGGTTCTGAAGCAATAGATAGCAACTTAGATATTAATTTTTCGCCATCAACTTGGTTAGTTAATCTATTAATCACAGCAACAAATTCATCGCCACCAAAGCGTGATATCGTGTCACATTCGCGTATTGTCGTTTTGAATTTTTGTGAAAGAACTTTAAGGAACTTATCACCAACATGGTGACCATAATTGTCATTTATATTTTTAAAACAATCTAAGTCAATAAAAGCAATCGCGACCAATGTATTACTTTGTAAACTTTGCTGTATGGTATGCTCTATTTTTTCCGTTAATAAATTACGGTTAGGTAAACCTGTTAATAAATCATAATTTGAAGAAAATTTTAAATCTGAATTCGCTTTAAGTAAATCAATATTAGCTTGTTCTAATTTTCGTTGATTACTTTTATGATCAGTAATATCTTGGAAAATACCAGTTAGATAAGTTGGTACCCCTTGGTCTAGGGTAACTACGCAAGTAGTCCTAATATCAATCTTTCTTGATTTTTTTGTATAAGTTTGTAACTCGAGATCATAACCAATGCCTTTATTAATGGCTTTATCCAATGCTTCAATGAGAATGTCTTTAGATTCAGGCAAGTAATAATCAAGACCAGCATCATATGTAGGATTAAACTCTGTTGGTGAGGTGTCATGTAAAGCGTATGTTTCATCGGTCCAAAATAATTCATTTGTCTTCAAATTTAATTGCCAGCCACCTAATTTACCGATGTGTTGTGTTTCATATAATAATTGAGCATTGGTCTCTAATTTTTCTGCATTAACCTTTTTCTGGCTTATATCTACATGCGTACCGATCATTCTCTTTGGATTACCATTAAGGCTATGTTCAATCAGCTTTCCATTAGCTTGGATCCACACATAATGCCCCATTTTATGGAGCATTCTAAATTCTACTGAATATAAACCTGAATTATCATTAAAGTGTTTAGCTATAATTGTATTAATGGTTTTTACATCCAACGGATGAATTTTTGTAAGCAATTTATCAAAATTCATAGGAAGTAATTCTTTGAC
The DNA here is from genome assembly GCA_937981905.1 of uncultured Enterobacterales bacterium. Taxonomy (GTDB): domain Bacteria; phylum Pseudomonadota; class Gammaproteobacteria; order Enterobacterales; family Psychrobiaceae; genus Psychrobium. The sequence goes on along the minus strand of CALJMY010000140.1, from coordinate 5,517 downwards.
TTTAAAACCAATTAGTTTTGCCCATTGCTCATTGAAAGTTACTTTTGATGTTTCGATATCCCAGTCCCATATACCAACCTGAGTTGATTCAATAACAAGTTCGATATGTTCTGCCATATTCATTTGTCTAGCAAAAATAGTTTCGGTAGTCATATTCTAGGTAAATCCATAGTTAATATTAGATTGCTTATAATTAATTTTTCATAGGCTTTATAAAAAAGATAATACCGTCATAAAATATACAGCAATTGGCTAGTTTCAAAGTGATCATATCTGGTGTGTAAAATATTTAAACAGACTTAAAGATTCTATCAATATAGAAAAATTAGTTTGAAATAGAAACTGACTTTATCTTCCTATTTACGTTCAAAGACAAATTTTGATACATTACTCTCAAGGTTTTTAGCAATTTCTATTTGTGAAATTGCTTCGCTTTTTGCTGATTCCGCTTTATTTTGAGTTTCATCTGCGAGAGAAGCTATTTGATTAATATTCCTATCTAACTCTTTAACAGTGATAGCCTGTTCTTCTGCTGCAGTTGATATGAGATAGCTGAGCTCTTGTATATCTGACATTTTATTTTCAAATTCCATAATTTTTTCATCAGCTAGTTTCGCTTGTTCAAGACTCTTATTAACTAGATCTTCATTTATATTTGTAGTACTCACTGCTTCTTTAGAGTATGCCATCATCAACGAAATCTTTTCTTGGATCTCTAACGTAGATTTTTGTGTGCGTGTCGCTAAAGAACGAACTTCATCAGCAACTACGGCAAAACCACGACCTTGCTCACCAGCACGGGCTGCTTCGATCGCTGCATTTAATGCTAATAAATTTGTTTGATCAGCAATTTGGGTAATAGTATCAATAATGCTTTCAATACTGATAATACCGCTATCTAGATTGGTTATTGCAAACATTGTTTTATTAGTTTGAGAAGCAACCAGCTGTATATTCTTGAAATTTCCCTGCACCCTATGTCTACCATCTTTAGCAAGTTCGACAGCTTGAATAACAGATTCATGTGTTGTCTCTGTATGTTGAGCTACTTCACTTGCAGTAGCACTCATTTCAACTAGTGCAGTGGCAACCATATTAAGTTCGTCTTTTTGTTGATTCACAATAGTAAGTGTACTTTCAGAACTCTCCACCATAGTGTCAACGGATGACTTGACTTGTTTTGATGAATCTTCAATATCTATAACAGTCTGCATTAGGCTTGTAATAACTTTAATTAAGTAATCATTTAACTGACTAAATTCATCGTTTGTTTTTTTAGAGGAAATAGTACGTAATATACCTTTGGATAATGCATTTAATTCATCCATCACCTGTTTTATTGATTTACGAATGAAACGAGTCATAGCAATTGAAATAATAGAGATACCTAATAAAATACAAATACCTACAGTAATAGCTAGATTATTATGTGATTGAGTATTTTGAGTAATAGTTGTAGATAACTGTTGATTTTTTGTAAAAGAATCTTTTAGTAAAAGCTCAGTTAATTTACTTGTATGATCTGTTTCATTTTGTAGGGATTGAAAGAAAGTTTGTTGTTGTTCAATTAACGTTAATTTATTTTTCTGAATTGCTAGTAAACCTTTACTACCTTCGACTGCATCGAGTAGTGATAAGGTTAATTTAGAAAGTTCACGCACAAAACTTTGAAATTGTTTCTCTGATGTAGAAAATATAAGAGAAGGTAATAAATTTGAGTGGTTATTTTGCCAACTAACAAATTGTTGTTGACTATTTTTTATATCAGTTAATGAGTTAGAATTAGCCATTTTTTCAATAATAAGCATACCAGATATCGTGGAACCATTTATCTCGTTTACAACTGAAATGACGGATTCATCTTCTAATTCAATGAGTATTTTTGATAGGAGAGGAGATATTTTTGTTTGTAATTCTTCGAGTATTTTTATTATGTTATCTGATTCTTGAATTGAATGAACTATGTTAGCCTGATGGTTAATGATTAATGTTATATTGGATGTAATATCAATCATATCCTCTTCTATTTGAGATAAAGTGTTATCTACTACTATAGAAAAGTCACCATCTAAATCTATTTGGTTAAATTCAATTAGTGTCGATTTAATCAATGCATTATTATCATTAAGCCGTTCAGAAAATTTCTTATAATCATCAATATTTTTGCTTGCTAGTAATTTTAAAGCAAGAGGTTCAGTAGCTTTTATTAATTCATTGGTTTTTGATGAAAACCTTATGACTGGTGATGACTGGTCATTGATTAAAGTTAAACCAGAAATGACCTTGCTTCCATTAATAAAACTAAGAAAAAGAATTCCGATAAAAAATATTCCAATAACGACGAAGCTTGAGATTATCTTTGTAGATAAATTCATTTTTATTCTTTCCTAATTCTTAGTTTGATTAGCCAGTAATGGCATATTAACAAGTTATTTCGAATAAAGTATACAAAACAATGAGCAATTAATCAAAGTTGGGGCATTAAATCGAAATTTATATGGATTTAATATTTAATATATTAAAGTTTTATATTTATTTATTATTTTTAATTACAAGTTTTTGTTAATTATTTTTGAAAAAAGTATACAATATTCAACTATTACGAACAACTAGGGCATAAACCCGATCTCTGAGTAATAATTCAGAGGTATACTTACTAGGATATTAGCTCACATGAATATAAAAAATATACTTGCTTGTACACTGTTTCTGTTTTTAATCAACGTTTATGCTTTTTCAGCAGATTTAAATATCGCGACGGTTAATAATTCTCATATGATAGAAATGCAAAAGTTAACACCCGAGTTTGAACGTGAGTATCCTGGTATTACCTTAAAATGGCATGTATATAATGAAGGAAGTATTCGCATGAGAGCGATTGCCGATATCGCATCTAAAGGTGGGAATTATGATGTTGTCACAATCGGTTTATACGAGGCACCAATTTGGGCAAAACGTAACTGGCTAATTCCTCTAGAAACCGATACTAATTATGATATTAATGATCTTCTTCCAGCTATAAAAAATGGTTTATCGTATAAAGGAGAATTATACGCTTCCCCTTTTTATGGTGAAAGCTCGATGTTAATGTATCGAAAAGACTTACTTAAAAAAGCTGGATTATCTTTCGATGTAAGGCCCACTTGGGAGCAAGTATTAGGCGCTGCTAAGGCTATACATGACCCTACTAATGGTGTCTATGGTATTTGTTTAAGAGGCAAGCCTGGTTGGGGCGATAATATGGCGCTGGTGTCTACGATCGCAAATAGCTTTGGTGGTCGTTGGTTTGATATGAAATGGAAACCAGAAATAAATAGTGATATTTGGAAAAAAGCAGTTAACTTTTATGTTGATCTTTTAACGTCTTATGGTCCACCTAATTCGGAACAAAATAGCTTTTCTGAAATACTTACTTTATCGCGTGACGGCAAGTGTGGTATGTGGATTGATGCTTCTGTTGCAGCTTCGTTTTTAACAGATGTTAATCAAAGTGTATTTTCAGAAGAATGGGCTTATACGGAATCGCCTTATCAAGTAACAACTAAGGGCGCTAGTTGGTTATGGGCATGGTCACTGGCTATTCCTAAAGCTTCATCTAATGTTGAGGCAGCTCAAATTTTTATTCGTTGGGCAACGTCAAAAAATTATATTAAGTTAGTAGCGGCTAAAAATGGTTGGGCTAATGTGCCTACAGGAACCCGTTATTCTACTTACAAAAAACCATCTTATATTGAAGCTGTTGGAGATTTTTCAAAAGCTGAATTAGCTGCTTTAAATGGTGCTAATTTAGATGACAATACGGCTAAACCTTCTCCATATTCTGGTATTCAATTTGTTCCTATTCCTGAATTTGTTTCCATTGCAGGTTTTACAGGACAAAAAATCACAGAAGCACTTAAAGGCGACATAACAGTTGAGCAAGCATTGGAAAGTGCACAAAAAATTGCTTTAAGAGAGATGCGACGAGCAGGGTATTATGATAAATCTAAAACCAGTGAATAATATCAATATACAGAAAGTATTATAATTAATAGGGGAAGAAATTATTTCTATTTCTTTTCCTATTAAAAGATAGAAATCTGATTTTATCAAAGATCTTGTAATTACTTAGAGCAATCCTATTGTGTTGCCATGTTTAGTTGTATGATTATAACTCTGTCTTAGATAATTTATGAACTGACGTCATCAATTTATTTATTTATTTATTTATTTAATTTAATATTATTGAGTCTTTTATCTATTCTTTTAAATGTTAATGACTGCTTTGGTGGCTTAGTTGCCAGTCAATAATACGGTATTTAGCAGTTAAGTCAGATTATTTCGTCTGTAGTGAACAGCTAAACTTTCTGACTTTAAAGTAGATAGTCAATAATTAATAATCTTGTCAACAATTAAAAAAAGGATAGGAATAATTTAATTTATATTTACTTTCATCTACTTAGCTACAAATCAAACAACACAACCAAAAACGCAATTTAGAGGTACCATAAGTAGTATCAAACAAAACAAAATAAAGATTAATACCTAATAACAAATACTTAAAATAATTACATGAACACTCCCGATTCCACCACATTTGGGTTTGTTACCGCAGACCTTAAAAGGGCTAATCAGTTTACTGGTTTACCCTTTTTTAATGGCCTAAATAAAGTTTATTACTGAATACATTCACTTTATCCTCAAGATTTTAAAATACAGTTATCTTATAATTATCAATCATCTAGAATTATAGTCAAAGGATATTAAAAAAATAGACATCCATAAAATATTGCTAATTTATAAAGCTTTTCCCAAAAAACTAAAAAGCCCATCATCCAATACTGAACAATGAGCTTTATATAGTGCAACCTTACTTAAACAGGCTATGTATTAAGCCTACGCGTTAATCGCATCCGCCATCGATTTTTCAGCAACGCTTTCAAGCCATGCTAAATCCATTGTTTGATGAGATTCACAAATAAACCAAGGTTCACGAGAATCTGGTTCTAGCATCACGCCGTTATCAATTAAATTCATCGCAAAAGCAGTATATAGATCGCTGTTGGTTTGTTTCCAATCTCGGTAGTTTTGAGGAACAACGCTACCTAAATGAACACCAAACATTGAGTCTGGGCCAGCAAAGCAATGCTCAATATCAAACTTGGTGAATACGCGTGACAGCACTTGTTGGATTTCTTGGCCGACACGATTGATAGTCGCTAACGCGTCCGTGTCTTTTAACACGGTTAACGTTGCTTTTGCTGCACTTAAGGCCACCATGTTGGCGGTGTAGGTGCCGCCGTGCGTTACGCCATCTTTAGCAAACGAAATAGCGTCCATTACATCATTACGACCACCAAAAGCAGCAACCGGATAACCATTGCCCATTGCTTTTGCATACGTTGTTAAGTCAGCATGAATACCATAAAGCTCTTGTGCGCCGCCTTTTGCTACTCGAAAGCCTGTTTTAACTTCATCCATGATTAACAACGAACCATTAGCATCACAAACATCACGCAGCTTTTGCATATATTCTTG
>CALJMY010000139.1 GCA_937981905.1 uncultured Enterobacterales bacterium | reverse complement strand
TTTTGAATGTAGGTCAATCGCTCTGATTACTTTACGCAGTGCAATTAACAATTCTTGATGTTTTTCCATGACAATATTACTTTTAGTGTTGATTACCGCTAGTTTAATCAAAATTAAAAGCAGTGCCTAGATAAATTGAATAGTACGAACATTAGAACTTAAAAAAACCTGCTACAAATTATGTATAGATAAACGCTTATACATAATCGACAGCAGGCTTAATTTGTAGTTTTAATCGTAATTAACTAAAAACTATATGAGACACTAATACGGCCATTAACTGGTGCGCCGTAATAACCAACAGTTTCTAAACTAGTAATGTATTTTTCATCAGTAATATTATCGATATTAGCTTGTACTGTAAGGTCTTTAGATATATTCCAACGCGCAAACGCATTAATAAGTGCGTATGAACCTTGTTTAACACCGTTTGTTTCATTTTCAGTACTTGATTGCCATTTACCGCCTAAACCAACAGATAACTCAGGTAAAGCAGGTAGATTATAAGCAAGTGAAAAATTTAACGTATCAGTTGCGACCCATTTATTAGTATCTTCACCAAAGGCATCTTCAATATCTAAAAATACATAACCAAACACAAGATTTAAGTTATCAGTAACCTGACCAGTCACTTCTAATTCAAATCCTGTTGATTCGATATCTGTGCCTTCATAATAATTTAGTCCTGCCGAATCAACACCAGCGAATGCTGCTATATTCTCTTGTTCTGCACTAAATAAAGCGAATGTCGCTAATAGATTGTCGTCAAACCATTGCGTTTTTAATCCAATTTCAAGATTCACACCTTTGCTTGGATTTAAAAACTCACCATCAATATTATATTCTTCTTGTGGCTGATAAATATCTGAGTAACCTACATAAAGATTGATATCTTCGTTAATCGAATACGTCGCAGCCAGGTAAGGACTAATTTCATTTTCATCATTATCAATCTCAACACCATTACTGTCACCTTCACGCTTGTAATTAATTGCATTAAAACCAGCAACTACAAAGAAATCATCTGTGATGTTTAATTTAGTTGAACCAAATACTCTAGTTAATGTAACGTCAATTTCAGAATAATTAACTCGATCATCCCATGTAGGTTCAGCAATTGCGTCTGTAGCAAATGGAAAAGCAGGTAAAAGCCCCCATGCAGCATCGCTATAAGTGGTAGCAGGATTAGTAAATGTAATATCATTACTGTCAGAAAGACTTGTTCCAATCATTAGTTCATGATTTTGGTTAAATAAGCTGTACTCGCCTTTAGCCGTTACATCAAACAAATTAGCATTAAAATCTCCCCCCCACTGGCCTGGATAGCCTGCTAATCCTAAATTAGTTTCACTATCAAAATCAGAAGCATATATATAAAATAATTTACCGTTATCTTTTGAATCTTGTCTATTGTAGGTCGCCTTAATTTCCCAGTCATTATCAAATTCATGAGTGTATTCAACAAACGCATTAGCGTTGATAGTATCCCATTTAGTCCAATCTTGAGCAGGGCTTGCACTTACATCAAACTCAGCTTGTGTACCATCAGAATAGTTAAATACTAAACCTCCCCACATGTTACCGTCGGTATCAGCATCTTGATAAGAAGCACCAAACGCAATAGTCGAGTTATCAGTTACCTGACCATCAACAACGAAAGATACGTAACTGCGCTCATCTTCTAAACCATCAAGGTATGATTCTGAATCTTCTAAAACAGCAACAACGCGGGCAGCCCAGCTACCACTTTCAGTTAATAAAATAGAGTAATCTGCTTCTATGCGTTTTTCATCGTAAGAACCTAGCGTTATACCAACTTCACCTTCGTTCTCATTTGTTGGACGTTTACGAACATAGTTAATTGTACCTGCCGAATTACCAACACCTGTTAATTGGCCATTAGCACCACGAATAACTTCAATTTCTTGATAACCATAGCTTTCTATATCACCTGTCACAAGCCCCCAGCTATTAGGTAGTCCGACGCCATCAACTTGCGTACTTTTAACACCAAAACCACGTGAGCGATAACTTGTACGATTAGTTTCACTTTTATCAACAGTGATACCTGTTGCTAATGCCAGAGCATCATTAACATTGTTAGCAGCAAAATCTTCCATCAATTGAGTATTAATAACACTGATTGATTGAGGAGTTTCATTTAACTCCATCGTTAACCCTGTAGCACCTTTACTCATCCTATCTTGGCGGACACCAATAATTGATATTTTTTCAATATCAGCAGTTTCTTCTTGTGATATATCCTGTGCGTAAGTAGGTAATCCCATCGCTAAAATAAGCGATGATAGTGCAAAAGTATGTGTTAATTTCATAGTAATCCTTAATGATTGTTATGATGCCCGTAAATAATTGGCGACATTATACATACCACCAAACTTAACGCAAACACAAATCAATATCATTTGCATCACTATTGCCAAACTTTTTCATAACAATTATCATGTCGCCTTAAAATATATAACTCAGTACATACGGATAAATAATGGCAACAATAAGTAATCGTTTTTGGTTCCAACTACATGGTTGGTTTTCATTGCCTGTGTGGATAGTTTTTTGTGTAGTGTGTCTAACAGGTACTATTGCTGTGGTTAGTCATGAAATTACTTGGTTAACAAATCCACAAGCGCGGGCTCTTAATCCTAATAATCTTGTAGAGAAATCATCCGATGAATTATTAATAATTGTCCAAAAGGCACACCCTACAGCCAATATAACAACGATAATGTCATTTGAATCTTATCTAGTGCATACCGTTATTTTTACAGACAGTGACAAACCTTATGCAATTGCTTACGTGAATCAGTACACGGGGGAAATTCAAGAAATTAATCAAGGAATGACTTTTACTTCTTTTATGAGATCGTTACACGGTTGGCTTTTATTTCCTTGGAACGGTAGCTATAGCATTGGTTATTATTTAGTGTCTGCAATGGCTATTGCTATGCTAGGTGCTTTAATTACTGGCTTAATTATTTATAAGAATTTTTGGCGTTCATTTACCCAACCAAAGCTACGTTTCAATCAAGGTAAAAAGACAGTGCTTGCTGACCTACATCGCTTAGCTGGCGTTTGGTCGCTTTGGTTTTTATTACTGATGAGTATCACTGGATTATGGTATTTATTTCAAGCCATGTTATGGCATGCTGACGTTGATATCGATCCTCACGCGCCTATTATTACTGTCGAACAATTACCTCAAAATAATAATGAAATACCTATCGCTAGCACAACATTAGCAGACGTATTAACTATTGCTAAACAACGATTTCCAGATTTTGAAGATACTTATATCATGTTGCCCGAACATAATCGTGACACCTATAAACTCTATGGTAAGGGAGATTTTATATTCTACGATGAGTACTCTTATGGTGTAACGGTTAACCCGTGGTCGGGTAAAATAAATAGTGAGAGAGCGCCTAATGATATGACGATATTACAAACATTATCACATGTAGCTAACCCTCTTCATTACGGCAATATTGGTGGACTGTGGACTAAGCTAATTTGGTTTTTATTTGGAATATTACTCACTGGAATGTCAATTACAGGCTTTTTAATGTGGGGAAATAGAACAGTTAAAGCTGCAAAAAATTCACATACTGAAACTAATGAGCAATCTTTAGCTATCTCACAGGAACAATAATAATGGCCAGAATTAATAATAATATTTGGAATCGTTATAAGTATAAAATCAATGGTGGAGTGATTCTTTTATCGTGTTATTTTCTTTATCAATCAATGTTTCCAGTATTTCCTGATGCGCTCGCTACGAAAATTATTGGTGAATATGACGTTACACCATATCCTTACAATACGAATCAACCTTACTTTCACCACGGTAGTTACGTAAAAGATTTCATGCTTACATTTAAGAAAGGTAATATTGATAATCTACGTCAGGGTTATTTAAATCTCGGAGAAAAACCACTACCAATATCACAACTGCAAATAGATGGTGATGGGATTTTACATGGGACTAAACATGGGCAAGAAGTTCATGCCGTAAGCCCTAAGATTTTAACATCGACCGATAAAATATGGCTTACTATTGAAACATGGCAAGGTGACCAGAAGATAATCAGCTGGGATATTCCTGATGCATTATTATCACACTAATTAATACTAACGGTTATAACTCTTCAATCAATATTTCACTCAATATCAGAAAAAGGCCTCTTATATTGTTATAAAAGGCCTTTATATATAACGATTAATATCGTTATATTTGTTAATTATCCAGCAATTTAATCATTACCATGCTTTAGCACTGGCAGCGTTCCAATCATATTTCCAATTTTCAGGAATTGTTGCTTCATCAAGCAAACAACCCGATTCAATATGAGGGTACAGTTGTGCATAGCTTTGAACGTCTGAACCTTGGATACGGCGGTTAATATGCTTAGGTTCTAGTTGACTAATATCATCTAACCCTGCAGCGCCAATCAACTCAACTAAGTTTTTAATCGTTTCACGTTGGAAATTTGCAACACGTTGCGATTTATCAGTAACAACAATCGCTTTATTACGCGATGCGTTTTGCGTAGCGATACCTGTTGGACAGTGATCTGAATTACAGGTTCTTGCTTGAATACAACCTAAGGCTAACATCATTCCACGTGCTGAATTTACAGTATCAGCCCCCAATGCAATAGCGCGAAGAATATGGAAAGCTGATAGCATTTTACCCGATGCAATAATACGTATGTTGTCGCGAAGCCCAGCGCCAATTAATGCACGGTTTACAAAAACAAGTGCATCTCTAATTGGTGTTCCAACCGAATTAATCATTTCAGTTGGTGCAGCACCAGTACCACCTTCGCCGCCATCTACGGTAATGAAATCAGGCGTAATTCCCGTTTCTAGCATTGCTTTACAAATACCTAAAAACTCATCATGACGACCAATACATAATTTAAAACCAACAGGTTTACCGCCTGAAAGTTCACGTAGTTTTTTAACAAAGAAAAGTAATTCCGTTGGTGTTGAAAATGCACTATGCGATGGTGGTGAAACTACATCGTGTCCCATAGGCACATGGCGTATTTGTGCAATTTCTTCTGTCAACTTAGCCGCAGGTAAAATACCACCATGGCCAGGTTTAGCCCCTTGTGATAGTTTGATTTCAATCATTTTAACAACATCTTTCGATGAGTTTTCTTTAAAGGTTTCTTCGTTAAATCCACCTTCATCATTACGACAACCGAAATAACCTGTTCCTATTTGCCAAACAATATCACCGCCATGTTCAAGGTGATAAGGGCTCATACTACCCTCACCGGTATTATGCGAGAACCCACCGATTTTTGCGCCTTTGTTCAGTGACATAATGGCATTTTTACTTAAAGCACCATAGCTCATGGCTGAAATATTTAATGGCGATGCCATATAAGGTTTTTTACAATCAGGACCACCAAATTTAACGCGTGGATTAACGTCTGTAAGGTGCTTAGGCTGCATAGAATGATTTATCCATTCATAACCAGGGCGATTTACATCAAAAATTGTTCCAAATGGTCTTGTGTCTCTTGCGCCTTTTGCACGTTGATAAATCAACGATCTAAATTCACGAGAAATAGGTGTACCGCTTAGTTCTGTTTCAACAAAGTATTGTTGAATTTCTTCTCTAAATGCTTCCATTAAATAGCGGAAATGTCCAATGACTGGATATAATCTTAAAATGGAATGCTTGGTTTGAACAACATCATATATTCCTAATAATATGAATGGTCCAACTATCGCAAATCCCCACAACCAAACGGGAGATAATAGTGATAACCCTATCAACGAAGCTAGCGCTAATACGGATATTAAAATAAATTTTTGACGTACTGTCATAAACATTACCTTTATACTTATTTATAGTTATAGTTATACGGATTTACATAGACCGTATTATATCTAGGTTAATTTCAAGGCAATTTAACATTATAATTTGTAGGTGTAATTGATTTTGACAATTAATATTTTATTACTATTAGGACAATATGGTCACACTACTCAATACCATTGAAAATACACTCGATGAAAGTCGCGAATTTCCATTTTCGGTATACACCTCATTCAAAGAGCAAAATCTACTAAATGTGCCCATTGCAAAACCATTACTGATTGTTGTGCTTAATGGCGACAAAGAATTAGGTAAGGATGAAACATCAATCTGTCATGCTGGGAGCTTTGTCTTTTCATCCGACAGTCCCGCTATTAATATGCGTAATATACCTAAAGATAGTGACTATTATGCATTTATTATCGAATTTGATTATCAAGACTTTAGCGGCTTACAAATAAATCGTTCTAACCCAAACGATTTTTTAATTGGCACAACAACACCAGTTTTGGAAAAATGTTTACGACAATTTGTTGAAATTTCACTTTATACGCCTAAAGAAATATGGTCTCTGCGAAAACGAGAAATTCTAGAGTTGTTATGCCATATGGGGCATTCAGAAATTTTATCATTACTTGGTACTCCCAAGATAAAAGACAAAGTTCATGATTTGTTCGTCGCTCAGAGTTTTCAAGAATTAAGCATCGAATATATATGTAGCCAGTTAATGACAAGTGAATCGACCTTGCGCCGAAAGCTAAAATCAGAAGGGACAAGCGTTCAGGAAATTAAAGATAAAGCACGACTTGGTTTTGGTTTTCACTTGTTACAAACAACACGTCATTCCATTGGATTAATAGCTGACAAATGTGGATATCAATCTCAATCACGTTTTACAGACAAGTTTAAAACTTTATATGGATTAACGCCTTCAGAGCTTCGAAAAACCAAAATGGCTTATTAAGGCGAAAACATGAATGTTTTCGTACTAAATTGATTAACGCTTTGTCGTTAACATAACCATTCAATTAATTATTACTTAAGGACTACCATGCGTTATTTATTTAAACCCTGTTTAGCTATGTTATTTAGTATGTCAGCATCGGCTTGCGTTTTAGCAGATAATTTCACATTATCTAGCCATGATATTGCTTCAGGTGAAATGATGAACAAAGCACAAGAATTTAAAGGATTTGGATGCGATGGCGGCGATTTATCACCGCACCTAAAATGGTCTAACGCACCTAAAGGCGTTAAAAGTTTTGCTATTACCGCTTATGACCCAGACGCTCCAACTGGTAGTGGCTGGTGGCATTGGCAAGTAATCAACATTCCTGCAAACGTTTCAGAAATACCAACAGGCGCCGGACATGGAAAAAACAATGCAATGCCTGCAGGCAGTATGCAGATTGAAAATGATTACGGTAGTGCTAGTTTCGGCGGTGCTTGTCCACCAGAGGGTCACGGAATCCATCATTACCGTTTTAAAATACATGCGCTTTCAGTAGAAAAAATAGAATTACCAGCCAATGCCTCTGGTGCTTTAGCTGGCTACATGATTAATGCTAATACTATTGAATCAAGCACTATTGAATCGTTATACAAACGCGATTAAATACATTGACGTTACATTGATTGTGCTGAGCATCTATCAGCACAACCTACCTATATATATCGCCTTTCAGCCCATTAAATTTCGAATTTCTCATATAACACCTGACTTTTTTACTGGCACTTGATATAACACCTTCCACAATATCTATTTATTAATACAGTGATTTCATGAAACTTAATTGTGATTTAGGCGAGAGTTTTGGCCCTTGGAAAATGGGACAAGATGAACTGATTATGCCATTAATCGACCAAGCAAATATTGCCTGTGGTATGCATGCTGGCGATCCGCTTATTATGCAGCGCACATTACAATTGGCTAAATCACATAATGTTGAAATAGGCGCGCACCCTAGCTATCCAGACCTTCAAGGTTTTGGTCGCCGCTCTATGGTTATGCAACAAGATGAACTCACTGCCCTGCTCCATTATCAAATCGCCGCTATTGATGGCATGGCGAGTACTTTGGATTTGTCATTAACTTACGTAAAACCTCATGGCGCGTTATACAACGATATGATGGCAAAGTCTGAATTACTTGGATGGGTGATGCTGGCGATTAATTCTTACTACAAACCGTTAGCGCTAATGATTCAAAGCACAGCTAACTGGCAACAGCATCTAGCAATGGCAAACAAGTTAGGAATACAATTACATTTTGAAGCCTTTGCAGATCGTCGTTACATGTCTGATGGCAGCTTAATGCCCCGTTCACAAGCTGGCGCAGTGCTTAATGCTGAGGAAAGTCTACAACAAGTCAAAACGTTGCTTGAAAGCCAATGCGTAATCACCAATGACAACAATGAATTACCCTTAAAAGTAGATAGTTTGTGTGTGCACTCAGACTCACCAGATTCATTAATTATTGCTCAACAAATTCACCAAATGGTGAGCGACTATGCCAGCCAGCGCTAGTTTTAAAATTGAAGTAGCTAGTGTGCAAGCATTTGTGGTTTATTTTTCGCATAGCGACACACAAATATCAAAACGCATGGCGGGTGAATTAGCGACCAATTTGTTAGCTCAACAAAGTGATTGGTTGCTTGAAGTCACTCCTTCATTTTCATCGGTAGTGATAAGTTACGATTTACATAACGCTGATTACTATCGTGCTAAGCAGTTAATTAAGCAGCAATGTGAAATGCTGCTTTTGAATCAGGTAATGATAAATCAGGCAGCTTTAAATCAGACCGCTGCACATGGCCACCAGCAAGCTGAACCTAACAACAAGAGCGAGAATAAAAGTACGAAAGCGACAACTCATATAATTGATGTCTGCTACGAACATCCAGACGCGTTAGATATTGAGCATATAGCTCAAAACGCCAATCTCACTATTGATGAGTTAATAAACTTACATAGCAATTTAACGCTAAGTGTTGATGCCATTGGTTTTGCACCGGGCTTTGCCTATTTAACTGGCTTACCACCAGTACTACAATTACCAAGACGCAGCACGCCACGGCTTAAAGTTCCTGCTGGCGCTGTAGCCATTGCCCAACAACAAACTGCTATTTATCCTGAAGAATCCCCCGGTGGTTGGCACATTATTGGTTTATCTCCAGCTGCATTATTTGATGCACACACACCGCCTTACTCACTCTTTAAAGTGGGAGATAACGTGACATTTAACGCTATTTCGTTTGATGAATATCAACGTAAAATAATCGATAAAAAGACGGTTAGTTCATGCCTATAAATACCTATGTTCCCCAAAAAAACTTTGAAATCATCGATGCTGGGTTGTTCACCTGTCTGCAAGATTTAGGACGTGAGCGCGTTAGCCAATATGGTGTTGGGCAAAGCGGCGCGTTAGACGAAACCTCATTTTTATGGGCAAATTGGTTGTGTGGCAATGATGACAATACTCCCTGCCTTGAAATATTACTCGGCGGTTTAACATTAAGAGCGCTGCATGATACACAAATCGCGTTAACTGGCGCGAACGCTCCATTGCTTATCAATAAGGGAATAGTCGATAGCTGGCGATCACATCACGTTAAATCTGGCGATACCATCTCTATAGGTCAAAGCACAAAAGGCATGCGACTTTATTTAGCCTGCAGCCATGGTTTTCATGCACTGCCTAGTTTTGATAGCGTAGCGAATAATGCACGTGAATTACTGGGAGGCCACAAAGGTAATGGAAATAAATTGATTGTTGGCGATACACTTTATTGTGAGCAAAAAAGCTTATTAAGAAGTGATTCAGAACCAAATCGTATCGCGCCGATTGAAGCACAACCTGATTTTAAAATAAACCGCGTACGTTTTGTCCGAGGCTATCAAGGCCATGCGCTTCCTTCAATTGATATACAACGTTTTACCAGCGAGCCATATCGCATAACCCAACAACAAGATCGCATGGGCATGCGAATGCAAGGAACTGGACTAAAACTACCAAATATCCCTCTGGATTCAGAAGGCATTTGTTACGGCGCCATACAAATTCCACCTGACGGCCAACCAATCATCATGCTAAAAGATCGCCAAACAATCGGCGGTTATCCCAAAATAGGTAGTGTATTCCCACTAGATTGTTTTGCTCTTGCACAAGCACAGATTAATGCAGAAATTCATTTTGAAGAGATTGATGTGCTGGAAGCCCAAAAGCTGATGCAATTGTATTATGTAAAGCAGCAGATGCTTAAAAGTAAAGGTTTAATAAACAAAGAATAAGTGATTTTTATCTGACCCTATTTATGTCCGGTTAGGTTAAATCCTCTTGTTTAGTTTTTATAAAACTTATCTTGCACCTTACTAAAAAGAAGCTGACTAAAAGACTCTAATCCTGCAAGATTATCTTCCATGTACGTTAAGTCCAACTCTATTTTCTCACCCAAACCAAGCTTGTCAGTATCTCCAATGTTCACTCGCTTAAAAATTGACACATCTGCACTTGATTGAATATCACCTCTAATTGGGTTGACTACCTGTAAATAATCCACATCAATGATACCTTTATTGTGTACAAATATATTTCGTCTAGCTATCAGTTCCACCATATTCGACCAAGAAAAATGTTCAGACAAGTCTATACCAAACTTTCTATAGGCTTTAAGCATGCCATCAGAGCCACCTTTAACACCCTGAACCAGTTCTTTTGCGTACTCTCTTTTAAATTCATTCATATCAGAGCAACTTAATATTCTTTCTACTTTAACTTCATTCTTACTCATCATGCTCATTGGGCTTACTTCATAAATGTGAAGCATCACATCTTTAAGTAAAGCTTCTTGAATTGTTGCGATCTGAATGAGCACCATCTGATTAAACATGCTCGTCGTTGATGTGGCCTTATTAACTTTTGTTAATCTTTTCACAAAATCAGGAGTCAAGTGCACTAGCTTTTTTTTGGAAACGGTATCTTTGTTTGGGTTTTCTTTGAATTCTTCAAATATATTTATAACCTCAAAAGCCGCCAATCTGATTTTTTCATTTTCCTTTGAGCAATCAGAAGTTAAAGCGTGTGATATTGCATTTTTAAACAATCGATGATTATCACTTAAAAAATCATTCAACGTAGTAAGTTGTTTATGGTAATCATCAATGATTACCTTCAATTTATTTACTTCCATATTCAAACCTATTATTAATTAACTGTTATATACTAGTAACAAAGACTACTACCTAATAACTGAAAGCTGAAACGCTATGGAGCTCTAATAAGCTTATCCAAAGCTCCACAAGTAACAATTATATCCACATTCCTAAAAACTGCTAGACAACAATTCAGACTCATTGAATAATCAGAAGAGCAAAACATTTTGCTTAATTGTGCTGATGAAGCGCTTAAAATAAACCAATAAAATTATTTATTACATATAGAAAAATCAAAATGAAATTTAATCGAATAGTTATAAAAGTTGGCAGTGCATTAATTTCTCCAGATAATAATGGATGTAGTGGTAAATATATTAAAGCCATTGCCCACTTTATAACTCAGTGTCGTAAAGCAAATATAGAAGTCATTCTTGTGTCGTCTGGCAGCGTTGCAGCTGGGCGTCATTTGATTAAACATGGTTCGCCAACACTTTCTATTCCTGCAAAACAAGCGATGGCCTCGGTAGGTCAAATGCAAATGATGGCTAATTGGCAACAATTTTTCGATGTGCCTTGTAGCCAACTACTTATTACGCATGGCGATTTAAAAGATCGTGAGCGTTATACCAATATCAAAAATACATTATCTACCCTGCTAGCCAATAATATTATTCCGATTGTGAATGAAAATGACACCGTTGCTACAGAAGAGCTAAAAGTTGGGGATAACGACAATTTAGCAGCTTTAGTCGCATTGCTAAGTGAAGCAGATAGCTTATTTATACTCAGTGATATTAATGGGGTTTATAACAAAAATCCGAAAACCCATGATGATGCCGTCATGATTAATGAAATAGCGGAAATTACCAATGATGTTTACGCCATGGCTGGAGCAACTAACAACCCCATTGCGACAGGAGGCATGAAAACAAAAATTCAAGCCGCCGAAAAAGCAGTTGAAAGTGGTATTGAAACCTATATTTTAAATGGTACCAACAGCCAAGTATTTGAAAAGATATTAGCCGGAGAAAATCCAGGTACTCGTTTTTTAGCGAATAAAAATATCAATAATGCTAAAAAACATTGGATTAAATATACGCTTAAAAGTCACGGTAAAATTATGCTTGATAGTGGCGCAGTAAACGTTGTTAAGTTTAAAGGCGCTTCTCTTCTCCCTTCTGGGATAGTTGATATAACAGGTGAGTTCTTGGCTGGCGATGCTATTGAACTTATCGATTCAACGACTAAGAACGTTATCGCTAAAGGTATTTGCCAATATAGTCATCGCGACTTAGCTCGTATTAAAGGGAAAAACACTGAAGACATAGAACGTATCTTAGGTTTTTATCCAAGTACAGAAGTTGTGCATCGGGATGACATGGTCATGCTGTAACGTTAAACCATATAATTACGATTAAATTTTAGACAGTATTAATATGTAAACAGCTATATATCCGTAATCAATGAATATGTAGGTTTTATAACGATTACGGGTATAGGGTATAGAATGTAGATGTTTCAAAGCCTAATCGAATAGCCCATCACATTGAGAATCAAATTCTCAAAATCTATAAAGAGTGACGTATATAGAATATAACTGATTAATTAAGCTTGATGTTCAAGCTTACAATCCCATCATTCCATTAAAAACAGTCGTAAAAAAACACACTCCTCAACCAAAATTATGCGATAATCGCGAGTTCGATTATCAGTAGAGAAAATGGTTTTATGGATCAGATTGAAGTTCGCGGCGCACGTACCCACAATTTAAAAAACATTAACTTAACCATCCCACGCAATAAGTTAATTGTGATTACAGGGTTATCTGGTTCAGGGAAATCATCACTCGCGTTTGATACGCTTTATGCTGAAGGTCAACGTCGTTATGTTGAATCTCTTTCTGCTTATGCTCGTCAATTTTTATCGTTGATGGAAAAACCCGATG
>CALJMY010000138.1 GCA_937981905.1 uncultured Enterobacterales bacterium | reverse complement strand
GCTGTTAGTGCGCCAGCGCCTAAATCAACTTCATTACCAGCGGCATAAATAGTTGATTTTCCGCTATCAGGTGAAACGTTGATTGCGCCAACTCGTATAACAAAATCGCCTGCTTTATTTGCTGCCATTGCCATAGATGATGTTGCAGTAAGTGCTGTAATGAGAGCCATATTGATAAGTGTTTTTCTCATAAGTTTATCTCCATAAAGTGTTATATATTTTAATATGTTGCTTAATGGGGAAATTATAGCGCTTACCAAAAAATACAAATTGATGTAAATCAACTTTGATAGCTGAACTGATAATACTAAGTTATTTTCGATTGATAACTATAATGATAAACAGAATGATAATTTTACAAAGATATACCTAAGTTTTAAGTCGCTTAGGGTTATAATACGGTTAAATAATATTTAAGAGTGAGAAACGATATGACTGCACAATTTATCAAATCAAAAGCTGCTATCGCTTGGGGACCTAACCAACCACTAAGCATTGAAGAAATTGATGTTATGTTGCCTAAAAAAGGCGAAGTATTAGTTAAAATTATAGCGTCTGGTGTTTGTCATACTGATGCCTTTACATTATCAGGTGAAGACCCTGAAGGTATTTTCCCAGTTGTTTTAGGTCATGAAGGCGGCGGCATTGTTGAGCAAGTAGGCGAAGGCGTTACTAGTGTAAGTGTTGGCGATCATGTTATTCCACTCTACACTCCAGAATGTGGTGAATGTAAATTCTGTACTTCGGGCAAAACAAATCTATGTCAAAAGATTCGTGAAACTCAAGGTAAAGGCCTAATGCCTGATGGAACAACGCGTTTTTATAAAGACGGCCAACCTATTTTCCATTACATGGGCTGTTCTACATTCTCAGAATATACTGTTTTACCCGATATCTCATTAGCGAAAGTAAACCCAACCGCGCCATTAGAAGAAGTGTGTTTGCTAGGTTGTGGCGTAACAACGGGCATGGGCGCTGTAATGAACACGGCTAAAGTTGAAGAGGGCGACACTGTTGCTATTTTCGGGCTAGGCGGCATTGGTTTGTCAGCAGTGATTGGCGCAGCCATGGCAAAAGCTTCTCGTATTATTGTTATCGACATTAACGAGAGCAAGTTTGAACTGGCTAAAAAATTAGGCGCGACAGACTGCATTAATCCAAAGGATCATGACAAACCAATCCAAGACGTTATTGTTGAAATGACCGACGGCGGCGTTGAATACTCGTTTGAGTGTATCGGCAATGTTGATGTTATGCGAAGCGCGTTAGAGTGTTGTCATAAAGGATGGGGCGAGTCGATCATTATTGGTGTTGCTGGCGCTGGGCAAGAAATAACAACCAGACCATTCCAACTAGTGACTGGGCGAGTATGGAGAGGCACCGCATTTGGCGGCGTTAAAGGTCGTACAGAATTACCTGATTATGTAGAGCGTTACCTAGCGGGCGAATTCAAACTCGATGATTTCATTACTCACACGATGGGACTTGATGGCATTAACGACGCGTTTGATTTAATGCATGCTGGCAAAAGTATCCGTAGTGTTATCCATTTCGATAAATAGTTTTTGAGTAAATAGCTTTCTAATAAATAGCATTTAAGAATTAGCTTATCCATGCTTGGTTGATATACCAGCCAAGCATTTAATACCCCTTCAAATCACGAAATTAGTTTCAAATGTCAGATATCTTAATTAGACTGGCAGCTATTGAACTTCACTCGTGCTTCTAATGACTTTTAAACAACTAAACTTATCGCCTGCGTTACTAAATGCGCTGCCTAAATCTATTATCAAACCTACTGATATTCAGTTGTTAGCGATTCCTGACGCTCTTGCTGGGCAAGATATTTTAGCGCTAGCACAAACAGGTAGTGGTAAAACATTAGCGTTTGGTTTACCTGTCTTGCAACAGATAGAACAGTCGATAGGAAAAAGTACTGATAAGAAAAACGTTCAGGCGCTAGTCATTGTGCCAACGCGCGAATTAGCGCAACAAGTCAGTGAAGCATTTATTCAAATAGCAACACCATTAAATATCAATGTGGCGATGTTATGTGGCGGTGTGAGTCAAGCATTACAAGAACAACAGATTAACGATGGTGCTCAAATCATTGTAGCAACGCCGGGTCGTTTACTCGACTTATTAAAGCAAGAGCTACTTAATACCAGTGAGATAAAAACATTAGTATTAGATGAAGCCGATCGTTTGCTTGATATGGGTTTTTGGCCTGATATCGAACGTATTGTTACTTTTTTACCTGCTAAATTGTCAAATGAGCCATCAGCGTCATTAGCTTTTCCATTAGAAACAGGGAAGCCGCGCCAAACGTTATTGTTCTCAGCCACGCTTGCACCTAAATTAGAGCGACTTGCTCACCGTTTACTAACTAATCCGAAGCGTATTGAAGCACATGTTGCTAATAGCGTAGTAAGTACGGTTGAAGAACAGCTTTATTTAGTTAATAAAGGCAGTAAAGCTAAAGCGCTGCAATGGTTATTAACAACTAATAAATGGTCACAGGCGTTAGTCTTTATTAGTGCGCGTGACAGTGCCGACTCGTTTGCCAAAAAATTAAAAAAAGCAGGATTTAATGTTGCCGCATTACACGGCGAGAAAGATCAAAAAGAGCGTCAACAAACCCTACAAGATTTTCACAACAACAAAGTAAATATACTTATCGCCACTGATGTTTTAGCTCGTGGTATTGATATCGATTCATTGCCGGTTGTTATTAATTTAGACTTACCAGCTAATGCACCTGTTTATGTTCATCGCGTTGGCCGCACAGCACGTGCAGGCAACAACGGTTTGGCAATTTCATTAGTAAGCCATGGTGAAACTAAAGAATTAGAGGCTATTAGAGAGTTAACAAATAGAGCACTTGAATTAAAAACGTTAGAAGAATTTCCTGTAACCGACAAACCAGCGAGTGCGGAAAGTAAGCGTCCACCACGTGACAAAAAAGCAAACCGCCGTACAGCTAAGAAGAAAAAATCTGGTGGTTTCAAGAAACCAAGCTAATGTATTTTTAATTAATAAGTCTATCAAATACTTAAAAAACTCCGATGAATATTTACACATCGGAGAAAAAAAGCTAGGGTGTTTCTTTTAAAATAATAAAGCTTTGAACTCATGTTATATAAAAAAGTTACTGCACCTGCCACTAAATCTATCGCCTTGGTTGCCCATGACAATATGAAACCTGTGTTGTTAGGTTGGGCTCAAAAATATAAAGACAAACTCAGCAAACATAATCTATATGCCACAGGCACAACAGGTACTGTGTTAGCTAAACAAGCTAACTTAGATGTTGCTGCACTTATTAGTGGCCCATTAGGTGGTGACCAGCAAATTGGCGCATTAATCACGGAACAAAAGATCGATATGATGATCTTTTTCTGGGATCCTTTAGAAGCACAACCACATGACCCAGACGTTAAAGCATTATTGCGTTTAGCTGCGGTGTGGAATATCCCTGTTGCTGCCAATGAATCTACAGCCGACTTATTAATTAACTCGACGTTATTTGATACAGAGTATGAAAAATCAATTCCAGATTACGACGCCTATATGGCTGCTCGAACTAAGTAATCTTTGCTAAATATAAATAAGATAACGCAAAACGTTTATTAGGTTTTGTGTTTT
>CALJMY010000137.1 GCA_937981905.1 uncultured Enterobacterales bacterium | reverse complement strand
GTAATGGGATATAAAAACTATTTAAATAGCGCTAAGCATATAAATAGCGAAGAAGACGTTGCGGCGTTATTAAAACAATTTAATCAATTTCAATTATTAAGCCCAGTACGAGAAGGAAACTTTGGTATTGATGGTTTAAATGAAAAGATTGAACAACAACTCGCACGTCACAAGTTTATCTCATTAAACCAAGGTACATGGTATGTCGGCAGGCCTATTATGATTGTGAGTAACGATCACAGCCAACAATTGTTCAATGGTGATATAGGCATTGTGCTGCCACCGCTTGATGGCGACGCCCAGCTAACTCAAAATCGTGTGTATTTTAAAATGGCAGACGGATCAATTAAATCATTTCTACCAAGTCGACTACCCGATCATGAAACGGTTTATGCAATGACTATTCATAAATCTCAAGGTTCTGAATTTGATGATGTCGTTATTTCAATTCCACCTAAATGGACGCCATTATTAACTCGAGAATTAATCTACACAGGTATTACACGCGCGAAGAAAACCGTGAGTATTTTTACTGATGTGGGCATATTACAAAAAGCCGCATTAACTAAAACACAACGCTTTAGCGGTTTAGGATTAGCGTTAAGTAAACAGACTAACTAGTACAAGAAACAGGTTGCGGTTATAATAGTTGCTAATGAATTATCACACTCTTGGCACTTATTACTAGGTGCTGTTAAGAGATAAAAAGGTTTTATTAATTATGTCTTTTTTGACTAAATTACGCTGTTTAATTACAGCTGGACAAGGCGTTACAGGTTCGAACATTAGTGTGGATGTATTAGACAATCCTATTGCGATGTTTTCTCAATGGTTTGAGCAAGCTAAAAACGCAGGTATCGTGCTACCAGAATCGTTAACACTCGCAACAGCAACAAGCGATGGAAAACCGTCTGCCCGTGTTGTATTGCTAAAATCATTTGATGACTCAGGTTTTATCTTCTTTACTAATTACGGCAGCCGTAAGGGACAGGAGTTAACGAGTAATCCACACGCAGCCATGGTGTTCCATTGGAATATTTTGCAACGCCAAGTACGCATAGAAGGTAGCATTGAACGAGTGAGTGAAGCTGAGTCATTAGCGTATTTTCATTCTCGCCCTCGTGGTAGCCAAATTGGCGCATGGGCATCATCTCAAAGCCAAGAAATTGATAGTCGTGAAACCTTAGCGGAAAAAGCGAAAGAAATTGAAGCTAAATATGCAGGGCAAGAGATACCATTGCCGCCATTTTGGGGAGGCTTTAAGTTGAGTCCTCACACTATAGAGTTATGGCAAGGCCGCGCTGACCGAATGCACGATCGTCATACATTTTATAAAAATGCTAGTGAAGAAGGAACAGCAAACAGCTGGACACGAAAGCTTCTGTCACCTTAGCTTTTTATTTAAATAGAATGTAGATATTGAAGAGTTATGAGAAGATAATTGTAAACTATTGACCAATAAACCAGTCACTTGGTTACTTGGTAAGCAAACAATCATCTTTTTCATTTATAGGGCTTTACAAGGCATAATTATCTTTGTATTATCCTGCTCGAACTTTGCGGAGAGATGGCAGAGTGGTCGAATGCACTGGTCTTGAAAACCAGCAACGGTTCATCCCGTTCTAGGGTTCAAATCCCTATCTCTCCGCCACTCATTTAGAAAAGCCCGTTGATATTAATTTATCAACGGGCTTTTTGCTTTTTAAAGCTTAAAATTAAAAGTTTATAATATTTGAATAGATAAGATTCAATTCAGTTCTTACTTCACTGTCACTTATTCAGAAAAGCTCGATAACATTCATTTGTTATCGAGCTTTTTGTTTTCTATTTTTAAATCAGATTTTTATCTGGTAACAGTATTTATATAAATTGTAATACTTATTTTAAATTAACATAAAATATAACTGTTTACTTATACAGTTGTTGGTTTTTTGTAGTTTTTCGTTGTTATCAGGATTATTTCCGCCTTTCACGCATTTAATTTTTACAGTTACATTTAAGTGCTTGTAAATATTTAATAATTAATTTACTGTGATTTTTTAACGTGAAAATAGCGCGAACATTTATCGCACTCTTTTCCGTATAATAAGCTTATGTAGACTCCCTCCGTGTCAACACTTTAAAGCATGAAAATTGCGAGCTTATGGTCGAGTTCAATGCGTAGCTAACGCGAGACTCATTGATATTTACGCGTACTAGATGTCAAATCTGTTAGGCGAACTTAGCGTTCTCAGCTTATTACTGACTTATCTAGCTATTTTATATGCAATTTAGTGTAGAACCTGGGATTAAGCTTCCATGATTACTTTGGACGCTTTATATTCTGTATCATTATTTAATAGTGAAAATGCTGTTCTGACCGTTTTATTAGCTAATGCTACAGCAGCACATTTTTTACCTCGTCTTTGGATGAGTGCTTGGAGCCATTTATCTTTTTGACTTCTTGCTTCACGTCGTCCAACTTGATTAACGTAGGTAAATGCTCCTGTCACTAATTGACTTCGTAACATACTATTTTTAACTTGTTTTCCAATCGATCCAAGCTTAGTTTTTCCACCGGATGAATGCTGTAGTGGT
>CALJMY010000136.1 GCA_937981905.1 uncultured Enterobacterales bacterium | reverse complement strand
AAAATGGCTTCAACACCATGAACAAATAATGCAGCGCCGTTTTCTCTAATACTACTTACTTCATGAAAAAAATGAGGGAGTGTAGTCTTACATTCCACATTGCTCGCGCCGCCATCCTTAATACCAAACCCTGGTGATTTGTTAAGACCAATATGACCAAAGTAAATATCGCTTATAATATTTTCAGATGACCCGTCATCATTAGCCAAAATAACAGCACCCGCACCATCTCCCATTTGCATGAAGTTAACCAATTGTTCTTTATTAATGAAGCCTTCTGAGAAATCAAAATATAACGAACCGACTTCGCTTCCTACTATTCCGATATTTTTCAACCCTGATTGACTAGCCAACATTGAAGCTGCTGTTTGTAATGCATTAGCAAAGCCACAGCAGGCTTGTCTAAACTCCATATAAGGACCAGCATGCTCCAAACGTTCAGCTAACCAGGCAATATTAGGAGGTAATAATGTATGTGGGCTAGTTGTGTGACCAATTAAATAATCGACCTTATCTATATTGGCAAGTTGATAAGCTTTCGTTAATGTTTCAGCCCCTAGTGTTAGCGATAAATCATTATTACCAACTAACCCAGGTGTTAATTCTCTAATAAGATGGCGAGATGATATACCTAAACGTTTAGCAACTATCTTTGCAAAAATAGCATTACGCTTTCCAGCAATCGATTGCATGAAATCAGCCAATTGTTGTGTACTTATTGCTGGACCCGGTAATGTGCTTGCCGATGATATGAGCTTTAATTTATGATCATTAAAAAATACAGACAAAATATGTCCTCTAATAATAGTTGGTTGGATTTACTATTCGTTATTCTTTTCTATTTTTTCTAGCAAATGTTCAATATCAACACCTAAGTTTATAAATGATGATTCTTGTGGTGATAGTAATTGGCAAAGTCGTGAGGATAAAGACCGAATCAACTTGCTGCTTTGATTCACTTCACCACCTAAACTAATAATGTGCCGCCTTGCAATTGATACATGTCCAGCTTCATCATTTTTAATATGGTTAAATAACTGGCTAACTAAATGTTGCCTACCTAATTGAGAACGCGCCATGTGAGACATAATAATGGCGACATAACTGTCGAGTTGTCGAATTAAAATAAAATGCTCTATGACGGTTTCAGCTTTACCCAAGCTCGCATAAAATAACTGAGCGCGGCGTTTTATTTTCGAAAGATTATCTGCTTTGGGTAAACGCATTAAAACACTTTGTAAAGCTAGCTCATGAGCATTTTCTTCAGCTTCTATCGTTGATAATGCGAGAACTGCTTGGCTATATTTTTCTTTATTGTGATTATTTAAGCGTTCAATTTCATTACTGAAGACTAATTGCGCAGATTGTTCACCACACAACAACAGTGGAATTAAACTCGCTAACGCTTGTTGCTCTATGTTGGTCATATTAAGTGAAGACGCATCAAATTCTGATTGCCAATCAAGATACCAAGTTGGTAACTGGCTAGTTGAAACAGGAATATTACTCATATTGAAGCATTTAAAAACTGAAGGAGTTTGATTCATTATTATTTATCCTTAGTTTGGAATTTATTAAGTAACGAAGGCAGTAAAATTAAATCAATAATAACGGCGGTAATGATAATGGCAATGGCTAATATACTGAGATCTTGAATTGGTTTGAATGTTGAAAATACACCAACAAACATGGCAATGACTAGTGAAATACTTGTCATTATTATAGAAGGGCTAATATGATAATAAACATTATCTAACTTAGGCTCAGCTAATTTTTCATAGCGCATTAAAATATGCAATGTGTCATCAACAATAATTCCCATGATCATTCCTAGCACCAGCGCACTGCCTAACGTGATATATCCACCAATTAATGCCCATATTCCAAAGACAATCATCAACGGTAATATATTGGCGATAAGCGCAAATAATGCCATTTTTATTGATTTTAAAACAACGCCAAGAATCAAACTAATCACTAATAAAGCAATACTTAAGCAAAGAAACATACTTGATGCATTTTGTTGTCCCAATTTTGCAAACAGTAAATCTGGACTTAACCCAGTCGACATACTTAACGTTGAATTAGTCTCTGTTAAACGTTGTTGCCACCATTGGTTAATCTTTTTCTCAAAATCAAGTAACTCGCGTGCGCTTAACTGTCCCAAGACAATTTGAACTCGAGTACTGTATAGGTCATTTGATAACCAATGGTGAAGTTTCATTTCCTCAACCGTATATATATTCAATAAACGGTTTATGCTTTTAGCATCTTCAGGGTTATCACTTAAGGTTGGAACAATACCTTGTATACGCTTTATCACCGATTGCTGTTCTGCCCATAATTTAAAGGCTTGAAGATGTTTAATAGCATCAGGTTTTATAATGGCTAATTTTTCAGTGCTGTTTAAGTCATAATTTAAAATTCGATTCCCACCTAATGTTTGTTCTAGCGCATTTAATCCTTGTGAGAATTCATGTTGAGGTGGGAAATAACGATAAACATCATCATCAATACTTATTTTAGAAAGGGATAACAAAGCAAATACACCAATGATTGCGCTGATCGTAATAATAGGAAATGTGAACTTAGCAATCCAATATCCCATTTTTTTTAATTTTAAACGTTCACTTATCATCAACGCTTGTGATTGACTTACTTTAAATAACGGTAGTAGTTTTGGCATCAAAAAACGAATTTGGATATATGAAAACAACATGCCAAAAA
The DNA here is from genome assembly GCA_937981905.1 of uncultured Enterobacterales bacterium. GTDB lineage: Bacteria > Pseudomonadota > Gammaproteobacteria > Enterobacterales > Psychrobiaceae > Psychrobium. Next base: position 7,858 of record CALJMY010000136.1, on the reverse strand, counting down.
CAATAGTGATACCTATTGTTTGTACTGGTGGTGAAGGACTAAAGAATAAAAGAAAGAAACCACCGGCTGTTGTAAGTTGACTATATAGGATAGGTTTTTTCTGATCGCTTATGGTTTCTGCCATTGCTTGTTCTGATGAATAATTTTGTGCAATATAGTTAAAATAACCAAGCACAGGATGCATGATACAACTAACAAATAAACCAATTAATATAACGGGGGTAAATGCATTAATAGCGGCAACTGGCCATTGCATAAAACCAGCAACACCAATACTCATAACCACTGTTAACAGACCACCGCCTAATATAGCCAAGCTCAATTTTATGTGTCTAAAGAAAATATATAAACAAATAAATAAGAGTAAAATTAAGCCTGGAATAAATATTTTAATATCATGACTTACTACATCTAAATACGCATGGTTGAGTGCTAACGTACCGCTATAATTAATAGTTTTAATTGAATCTAGAGGAGCTAAGTTAGTTGCCATTATTTGTTTTATTGTCGCTATCAACTCAATTAATTTCTTATTACTGTTTTGATAATCAGCATCAATAATCATTAATCCATAATGTAAATTATGACTCAGTAATTCTTTACTCGCGGTATTGTCTGTAATAAGTGCTAAACGTTGTTGTAGATTTAACTGTAACAACTCATCATTTTTTTGCTTATTTAATCCATTTTCATCGCTAATAAATTCATTCTCATCATCATCTGAGGTTAATAAGATATTTTCATTAGCAAAGTGTAAAGGATCAGAAAAGCTCTGAATGCTATTAACTAGGGACAATTCATTGAGCTTTTTATTGATTAGTGAATATTGTGTTAGGGCTTTGGAAGAAACATCAATTGGTTGGTCATATCCTAAGATAATAACTAAAGAATCATCTAATGCATATTTTTTATCAAACGCTTTTTTAGCGTTAACAGTCGGATCTGACGGTTCGAAATATACCCGATAATCTGAACTAGTATTGAGCTTACTAGCGCCTAAAAGAGAGACAACTATAATAACTAGCAGCGCTAAATAGTATTTCATTCGTATTGAAAAAATAAGTAATTCCCTAAGAAAAATATATCAAGATATAGGCTAAAGATAGACCCTAACATTACTATATAAATTTCAAAGACTAAACATAATAAACTTAAAAATTAACGTATTGTTTCAATTAGATATTTTATTAATAAAACGATATAAAAATAGTATCAAAAGCGGATGGAAAACGGATAATTAGTATATAAAAGCAATATTTAAAGAGGGAGAGAGTTAGCATTCAATATCAAAAAAAATACTGAATGCTTTTTGTTGACACTATTTATTAATTATTCAGTAGGTTCTTCAATTTCTTCTTCATCATTACCACCTAACGGCCAGCCACCAAGTGCTTTCCATTTATTGACAATATGACAAAATAATTCAGCAGTACGTTCAGTATCATATAATGCGGAATGTGCTTCGTTACCATCAAATGCAATACCAGCTTGCTTACATGCTTTAGCTAAAACAGTTTGACCTAATGCTAAGCCTGACAACGTTGTTGTATCAAACGTAACGAAAGGGTGGAATGGGTCTCTTTTTAAACCACTTCTTAGAGTCGCGGCTTTAAAAAAGCTTTGATCAAAAGCTGCATTATGCGCAACAATAACTGCGCGGTGGCAGCCTTGTGCTTTCATTGATTTTCTAACATGCTTGAATAAATCATGTAGCGCATCTTTCTCACTTACTGCGCCGCGTAACGGATTGTATGGGTCTATACCTGTGAAATCTAAAGATGCTTGTTCTAAATTAGCATCTTCAAATGGTTCTATATGATAATGATGAGTATGCTCAATTGTTAAATTTTCTTCTTTATCAAATACTAATATACTTGCTGCCAACTCTAGTACAGCATCTGTTTGAGCATTAAAACCAGCGGTTTCAATATCAATAACAACAGGGAAGTAGCCACGAAAGCGTTGGCTCATTAAAGAAGGAAGTTGTTCTGACATTAGTGTGATCTTGTTGATAATAATAAGTATATATTATCTAAGATAATCGATTAACTGGCTACTGTTTTTATGATTAACTCAAGGTTAGCTAAAAAATGATCTTTGTACTAAAGGTTATTGTGTAATTGCCGATAGATTATCTAAGCTTCTTAAAGAATTATTGTAATACTAGGAATTGACTCTATGAATCGATTATTTTTGTTTAGTACTGTTGTTGGATTAACTGCCGTACTTTCATTGCCAGCTGATGGAATGATGCGTAGTTATACGGCGTCGATTACTGAATCTAGCTGGACTATGACTAAGAACACGCCAACAGCTTGTGTTTTAGAACATCAGATCCCGCGATTCGGTAAAGTTAATTTCTCTAGTGTTGCTAATAAAAATATCAATCTAGATTTTGCAATGAACATGTTGCAAAAGCCTGCACAACGAACCGATGTTGAGTTGCGATCTGTACCACCCAAATGGAATACAACGCGTCCGTCATCTCATATTACTAATTTGGTTTACTTCAAACAATTCGACGGGGAAGTATTAAACGATAAAGCATGGTTGATGCTCACCGAACTTGAAAAGGGTATGAGTCCAACGTTTTTCTATCGTGATTGGTATAACACACGTGAATCTGTGTCTGTTGGTGTTTCAGCAGTTAACTTCACACCGCAACATGCGGTCTTTATGGATTGTGTTAGTCAGTTATTACCTTACAGTTTTGAAGATATTTCTTTCACGACATTAAACTATAAGAAAAACAGTCAAGATTTAGACCGCCGCTCAATGAGCAAACTTAAAATGATACGTGACTATCTAAAATACGAACCAGAAATGGAACTAGTATTAATCGATTCTTACACCGACAGTTACGGCGGTCGTTACAATAACGAACAACTATCTATAAAACGTGCGAATGATTTAAAAAGCATGTTAGAGCAATCAGGGATTGCAGGTAGTAAAATTAGCGTTGGTGGTTATGGTGAAAAACGCCATATTGCATCAAATACAAATGTGCAAGGTCGAGATAAAAACAGACGTGTTGTCATAACAATGAATCGTGGTTATTAACTGATAATAATTTGATTAAAAATAGCATCATTGATAACGCCGCTAGTGAAAACTAAGCGGCTTTTTTAATAACTTTATTATATATAAGTGATTAATACTGATATTAAATATCTTTATGTCTATAGAAAATCTAAATTTAAAATAATGCGATCATTCATTGGAGCGTTTCGGCTTAACTTAGTTGTTTAGTGATACGAGATGAACATTATACTTCAATGAAATTTTATGAAATACACCACTCTTTTTTAATGCAGTAATAGATTTCTGTAAGCTAGGAAGTTTGTCTAAATGTTGAGAACTCTTGGACAACTGTAACCACTGTTCTTTCTCACCTAACTTAAATTGATTATTTACATCAACTTTATCTAAAACTTTATGTTTTTTAAGCTGATATTTTAAAGCGTATTCATTACCAGAAACCGCATCTAATCGTTTTAGTTTTATCATCCTAGCCCCTTGTTCATAATTTACTAATTGAATAATATTCAGAGCTTTATCATTATCGAATTTGTTACTTAAATGTGCGCCTCGTATATTACCAATTCTTAAATTATTGAGATCAGAATACGTTTCTAAATTTATATTCTTAAGCGGAATGACAACAGTCGGAGTCGTCTGAATATGTCCGGCATATTCAACAAGGTTTGTTCTGGTTTTTGATTTAAAGATAATGCCACCGTCATGCCTTCCATTCTTAATACTTTCCCATATGCGCGCATAAGGAAATAATGAAAAATTAATGCAAAGACCTGAGTGCTCTCTTATTGCTTCTAAATATTCCCAATGTATGCCTTTAGGCGCACCTCCTTTATCAATATAACCATGAGGTTCACTATGAATTACATGGAAATTGAGACAAGCCTCTGATTCAGAAGCACTTAGATTGTGTGAAACTATAAAGGTTAAAAGACAAGAACTATATTTTAAAAAATTTTTAATTTTAAATACAAACATAATAATCATATCCTCACAAAATATTTGGTTTCGAATATCTTAATATTTAATGTTTTAAATAATAGCACAGAGCATGTTCATTATTCTTTTCTATGATGAACTAATATAAACCTTCATAGAATTTATATTGATAGTATCGGTTTAGTAGGCTGATATTGTTAACGATGAAATGGTATTTTTTTGTTGTCCAATAATAAGTGTAATAACGTGTAATAACTTTAAGGTATTTTTTTATTTATAATTTTATTAGTTAAATAAAAATAAAAATTAAAGGATATTTTTCATGGCTACATTCTTTCAACGTATTGTCTCCGCTATTTTTTTTCTGTTAAAAAATTCAAAACGATTATTGATGACCACTATTATATTAGTGGCTGTTATTTTAATTATTGGAAAAACATATCAAAGTTGGGATGACGATCCTCATAGGGGAGCTATAGCTATTGATAATGGTGCTTTTGGAGAGAGCTATTCTACGCCTGTTTACCTTGATCAAGGCTGGTCTAAATCAGACAGTTTATGGTTTTATAACACTACACAGGGCTCAGCATTATTACCTTATGATTTCTTTATAGCATTAGAAAATGAAACATCAAAAGAGCTTTTTCGATCGAATAAAAATGTTGATAAATATCGATATCTACCTCAAAAATCTACTTTTTTTAACCCTGATGCTTTACCTGTTGGTTTTGTTAAAGATGTTTATCAAAATAAAGAATATGTGGGTTATACCTGTGCAGCTTGTCATACGTCACAAATTAATTATGACGGTAAAGCTATTAGAATTGATGGCGGCCCAGCAATGGCAGATATGGTTACTTTTTTACACGATCTTGAGAAGTCTTTACAAGCAACGTTGGATGATGAAAATAAAAAAGAACGTTTTGTTGAAAAAGTCATTGCCCTTGATAATGACTTTAGCGATAAAGAAAGCATCGTTAATAGCCTAAATGAATGGACAGAAACAAGACGACTTTATAACACTATCAATCATAGTCACATTAAATATGGTTACGCTCGACTTGATGCTTTTGGTCGTATTTATAATCGAGTATTGCAGCATATGATTAGTAAGCCTCAGCTTAAAAACGCTATGCAATTAGTTTTATCACCTAAAGGTCGAAGGGTATTAACTAACGATCAAATTGATAAAGTACTGGGTAATGTTGGCGAAAACATTATTGTCGATAAACAGTTTTCATTAATTCTTGAGCGTTTGTCATCTAAAAAATCAGGTTACCCAGCGTTAAATCAAAAAAATATTCTACGTGTTATAAAACAAGTCTTTAATGAAGCTAATGCGCCAGTGAGCTATCCATTTTTGTGGGATATTGCACAATCAGATTATGTGCAATGGAATGGCGTAGCAAACAACTCAGGTGTTGGCCCACTAGGTCGTAATACAGGTGAGGTTATAGGTGTTTTTGGAATACTAGATTGGAGCGCACATGAGAAAGATGGCTTTAGTTTATCAGCAAGCCTCTCTGGGCAGAAAAAATTAGAAGAGCAAGTCGATTTCAAATCTTCAATTAATTTAACAAATTTACGACGCTTAGAAACTCATCTCAAAAGTTTGACATCGCCTATGTGGCCAGAAGAAATTTTAGGTTCCATTGATATGAATAAAGCAACACGAGGACAAGTAACTTATTCTCAATATTGCCAATCTTGCCACGCTGTTGTTGATAGAAAGAATTGGAATCGTCTTGTTGTCGCTCAAATGACTGGACTTGAACACATAGGTACAGATAAAGCAGCGGCTGTTAACGGTGTTGCTTATAGCGGTAAATCAGGAAACTTTAAAAATACTGTTCAAGGACTTGGTGTTGGTGATGTAGTTATTCAAGAAACAGCACCTGTTATACAAATATTAACTTCAGCAACTAAAGGTGTTATTGCAACTCCAGATGCAGATAAAATCTTTATACGTCGTTGGGCTGACCGTATTTATGATATAGGTTCGTCATTCTTTAATAATACAATGCCTAATACCATTAAAAGCGGTAACTACATAGCTGACACCACATCTCAACCATACAACTCATTATTAGCTTATAAAGGTCGTTCTTTAAATGGTATTTGGGCTACCGCGCCTTATTTACATAATGGTTCAGTACCAACATTATACGACTTACTATTACCTGCAGATAAATGTGAAACAGGTGATGATTATGGTGAATATCGTCCTACAGTATTTAATGTAGGTAGCCGTGAATTTGATGTAAAAAAAGTAGGTTTCCGTACAAAAGGTTATGAAGGTTTTAAATTCACGACTCACCGAGATGGCGATAAAAATATTGGTCATGATTATGGTGCATGTGAAAATAGTCAATTATATTCCAAGAAACTTGGGACTTCAGAATTGACACCATTACCAGCATTAACGCCAGAACAACGAATGGACCTTATCGAATATATGAAGACACTATAAGGATATATGAATTAACTAATTGATACTCTCAAACAATTATCAATAGTTTATAAATAGCCTAAATAATAAAGCCGCCTAACGAATTAAGCGGCTTTATTAATAGTTTGAAACTAACAACATTAGTTATTACGTTATCTATTAATAGTTGCTTTATTCATTCCACGAACCATAAGTTGCGTTTGGCAATAAAATGAATTCATCATTAGTCAGTGGAAGTAGGGCGTCAACGTTTGCGTTTTCTTGTGTTATTTCTGAGAAGTCTTGAATGTTATCACCAACTTGCATCACAATTTCTAAACCTGAAAATAATGAATAACGGGTGTCATTAGGTTGATAACATGATGCGGTTCCGTTTTCTAATTGTTGCTTTCTTAAATCTTTATCATTAACAATAGTTTTGCCATTAATAACTTTTTTGTCAGCATTATCTCTACCTATTAAGCACGTGTTCGTAGTCGAAACATCAATGCCTACAGCTTTTAAATTACGCCATGTATGAGCATCTTGATGTCTATGTCTATTGGTAACTAAAGCCACTTTACCACCTAATTTAAAGACCGTTTCAATAAATGCTTTTGCACCTGGTATTAAAGTCGCTTTTTCTGAAACAATCCATTCATCCCATGTCTTTGGTGTGTAGCCCACGCCAGTAGGTTCAACCGTCAGTTGATAAGGACTATTATCTAATACCGTTTCATCCACATCCATAACAACTGCCCATTGTGATGTTGGTAATGTTTTATTTTTTAATGCCTGCTCAGCGCGCTGATAAATAGCAGATGTTAATAAACGATATTCTTTACTTTGAGTGTGCCACTGAACTCCGTTAGATAACGAAAAATCTACTTGATCAAACTTAACTGACAACGCGCAATGATCGCTTAACATTGCTTTAGGTTTCATATCTTCAAACGTATGCATTGTTACTTTTTTATTTAATGTTTTTAACGGCATATTACCTGCAAAAACATGATCAATAGGTGCTGGATAATAAGGATGGCAACCAATAATGCCCGCACTTAAATTCTCAAGGCTACTTTTACTATCATCTGCATTTAAAGCTAGTTGACGAGTTAAATGATTGTAAGGTGCCGATAATCTATGATTAAAATCTCCCAACATCATATAAGGCAGACCTGCTTTTTCTTTTTGCTGTGCCCATGCTGTTAAAATCGGGGCTTGTTGAGCAAACGTTTGGCAAGCATCGGATTGTTCTCGTGAATAGTTATCGACAAAACAACCACTTTTCATATGAACATTAAGTAAAGATAATGCGCCTAAAGGTGAATCAACAGTCAGCTCTAATCCATAACGTAAACCAGGATTATCTAATGCTAATGCATCAATATTTTTAGTCTTTAAAATTTCGATGCCGCGGCGTACAGCAAAGGCGACTTTTTGCTGAGTTGAAGT
>CALJMY010000135.1 GCA_937981905.1 uncultured Enterobacterales bacterium | reverse complement strand
GCACTACCACCACAACCAACTAATAAACTGCTGCCAACTAACAGCGAACATAAAAGAATAGGATTATATTTCATAGGCAAGTCTCTTTATTAAGAAATTTTAGTTAACCTGAAATTAGCATGCTAATTCTATTAAACTGTGCAAGAACTAAGGAACTTTTAATTGATGAGATCAATTTATGGAGCAGCACTTTATGAGGCATTCAATTTATAGTGTGGTGAATTTATCAGATATTCAAATTATGCTGATTATAATTAATAAAAAAGCCCTTCTATTCACATAGAAAGGCTTTGATAAGAACAGTTAATTATTTAAATTAAACTGTCGTATTAATGATTGAATTACCATCTTGAATATTAAACTTTTCAGAAAGCGCAGCCATAATTGATGACTTGTCATCTTCACTCAATTCACTACTCTGACTTTCAGCCAATTTTTCTTCCATTAGTTCAGTAAGATAATCAACCATTGATGTGATTTCTTCGGTGCTTTGTTGAGGCGGCGGTGGTGGAGGAGGTATATCACCACTCTCTGAACGGGAGCCTGAGCCTGATTGCGCGCCGCCTAATTCACCAATTGATTTAGCGTCGAAACCAAGATCTGACATTGCAGTTTCAAGTCCTGCACCTGGTGTAATACCAGCTTCAGATAATGCTTCAATAATACTTGCTGCATCATCTGCTGTCAGATTTTCAGCGTCATAATCTGATAATGTTTCAGACAATAATTTTTGTTGCTCGTCAGTTAAACTATCATTACTACCTGAAGAACGTGGCGGCGGTGGTGGCGGCTGCTGAATCGATGAAGTAGAGTTTATTGAATTCATTATGATCTGCCTCCCTGTCTTTTTGGCGGCTTATGATTTTCAAACTCTTCTTCAGTAATCACACCATCTTGATTGCTGTCAATATTATCAAAAACGGTTTGATGATCACCAAATGGAATCTCTTTAGATGAAAACTCATCAAAGCTAACTTCGCCATTAGAATCTAAATCAATTGAAGAAAAACTAGGACGCTCAGGTGGCCCTCTTCTGTTTGAATCATCTCTGGCTTGAACTTGGCTAAACATAACTAAACTTAATACGATTGCAGCAAATGCTTTGTTTTTCATAATCATCATTCCTTTATTAATATGTTTTAAAGTTATCAATAAAAATCACAAAGAATGTGCAAGAACAAAGGAACATGACAAAACTACAAAACATTTTAAAGAGCAATCTATAAACAGAGCTATAGAACTACTTATAGAACAAGGCGATATCCAGTACCATAAACAGATTGTATCCAATCTTTACCATCACTAATATTCGCCAGCTTTTTACGTAATTTTTTAATATGACTATCAATAGTTCTATGGTTAACGATACGTTGATCGGAATACATATTAGTCATTAACTGTTCACGTGTAAAAATACGTTCGGGCTTAGATGCTAATGGCTTTAATAATTGAAATTCTACAGACGTTAAAATAACGTTTTGTTGATTGAAAGTGACAGTGAAACGATGTTCATCAAGGTTTAATGTATCTTGAGACTCAATTGGCGTAACAGGTTGACTCCTTCTCAATACGGCTTTTACTCGTGCAACAACTTCTCTTGGGCTAAAAGGCTTACAAATGTAATCGTCAGCACCGAATTCTAATCCTAATAAGCGGTCAATTTCATCAACTTTTGCAGTCACCATTAAGATAGGAACATTAGAAAACATTCTAATTTCTTTGCATAAATCTAAACCGTTTTTACCGGGCAACATAATATCTAGCAACATAACATCAGGGGTATTATTTTTAAGCCATGGGACAACTTCCTCACCATCGTGAATGAGGATAGGGTCATAACCATCTTGCTTAAAATAATCAGCTAATAAATTAGCTAATTTAATTTCGTCTTCTACTATTAATATCGATTTATTCATAACTACCTTAACTAATTGGGAGTTTTATAATAATTGCTAAACCACCTAACTCTGCACGTTTAGCAATTATTTGCCCCTTGTGGGCCATAACAATTTGACGACAAATAGATAATCCAAGTCCTGCACCGCCATGCTTTCTATTTCTAGAATCATCTACTCTATATAAATATTCAAACAGATTATCGAGATGTGCTTCATCAACTCCAACACCATTATCTTCAAATACAACATTAGCAAATTTCTTACCTTTAACAACCTCAACGTCTAGATGTATTTTAAGCTCTGTCGATTTTGAATATTTGATAGCATTGTTAATTATATTTTCAAATAATTGGCATAATCTTGTTTTGTCTCCATAAACACTTAAATCGTCTGACACTGTTTCAAAACCAAGCTTAATGCCAGCATTAGCTAAATAACCGTCATATTTATTAAACTCATTAGTTAGTAATTCAGTAATACTATGGTGCGTTTTTTGATAGCGCATACCACCGACATCCGTACTCGTCAGTTGATGTAAATCATCAATTAACCGTTGTAAATGCTTAACTTCATCGCTAGCAGAAGATATATTTTCTTTAGTTAACGGCCTAACATCATCTAACATCGCTTCTAATTCACCACGTAAAATGGCTACGGGAGTACGTAATTCATGAGAAATATTAGCTAACCAACGCTTTCTTGCCGTTTCATTTTCAGACAAGGTAACCGCTAAATCATTATAATCTGAACTAAGTTTACCTAATTCATCCTTTCTTTTTAAATCAATCGTATGGTCATAACCACCTTGTGTTAATTGATGTATACCACGAGCAATTAACTTAATTGGTTCAACAATATGACGCGATAATGGAATAGTCACAAAAGCAACAAACAACATAACAACCAGCGCAATTATCCATAGATATCGCTGCTGCTGCTCGATGAATTCAAATTCATAGCCTTCGGTTAATCGCTTTTGTTTTGAAACAGCAAAGTACCCAACAGTTGAATTATTTATAACAATGGCTGTTTTACTATAGTCTAATTCTTCTGAGTAATTACCAACAATCACCTGTTGATCAATATCAAGTAACGCATAATGTGAATCACCATCAATTAACGGTGGTTTATTACGAGGAGGCCCACCAGGTGGTCTATTTTTATCTCGATCAGGTCGTTGTTGTGGTCTTTGATGTTCTCTTGGTCTATTATTTCTTGGCCCACGATCTCCACGTTGGCGATTGGGTGGACCATTAAAACGTCTTGATTCAAAGTCTTCATCTATGGTTTTATCAACAACTAAGCGATGAAATTTTTCATGTCTATCTAGAAATTTATCCCAATTTTCATATCTTTTATAATGCTGTGCCAGTGCAATAACGACAGGTTTTAGTTCTTCGGCTTGTTTAGTATTTACATATTCAATCATGCCTTTACCAAGGCTCCATTGCGTTAATAACACGAGAGTTGTTACTAAAAAAAAGCTAAAGCTAAACAATATCAAAAATAATTTATTTTGTATTTTCATCTAAATATCAACACTTCTGGAATATAAGAAATACTATAACGTAACTTCATCTATAAATAACTTATCTATAAGTAACGACAACATAAATTAAGCGAGTAAACAATTCGGTTATGTAATTTCACTATTTTAATTACACTACCTTAATTTACTATCTTAACTTGAGAATGTGTAAAAAAAGTGCAGAGAATAAAATACTTCAGCAATAAAAAAAGCGAATCAATCGATTCGCTTTTTGTAATACGCATTAGTATCATTTGAAAGTTGAAATTAGATGTTACTCGAAGAATTCGTCTTCATCTAAGTCATCTAACTCATCACTTTGAATAACGCCATCTTCATCAATGAAGTAAGTGCCCCAACCGTCATATTGAATTTTATTTTTAAAAGCTAAACGTATTAATGCTTCTGTATCTTTATCTAAACGATCAACTTCTAATTTATGTTCGATAGTCGCATCAAAACAAAAAATAATAGCACCATCATCTAACTCTAGCTCTTCAGCATCAGTCACTTCAAAGCCTAATTTAAATGCATCAACAGCTGCCTTTTCAAGTTGATCAAAATTAGCACATGATAAGTGATGTTCAACTGGATATTCAGCATCTGGATTACTACCATCTGCTAAGATACTTTCCACTATTTCACGGTTATCAGTTTTTTGGTGTTCAATTTCTGTTTCTATTTCTGTCGACATATTCATTCTCTACTCAATTTATGAAGTCATTATAACCTAACTAAATTTTTATCATTATTACTTTTTGTTAAGCGCTTCAACTTCTGCATCTAACTTAGCAAGCATTTGCTTCATATTATCATGTGCTAACGCTGCTGTTTCGCGAATATTACCTTTATTAATATCAGTGACAGGCATAGCAGGTAAACTTTCAATAATAACAGTGCCGTTATTCCAACGATTTAAACTTACATTTGTTGTACTACTCATCACTATAGGAACTATATCAACATTAGCTTGTAACGCTGTGTGAAAAGCACCGGTTTTAAAAGGTAACAAACCACGGCCTCGACTACGTGTTCCCTCAGGAAACATCCATACAGATAATTTGCCAGCAGCCATTTTACTCGCTGTTTGACCAATAGTACCGAGCGCTTTAGATTTATTATTACGGTCAATTAAAATATTACCGCTTAACCAGTAAAGCTGACCAAAAAATGGAACCCAAACTAAGCTTTTCTTACCAAGACTTACGACCCCGCGTGTTACTCCGGCACAAATAGTAACAACATCATATGAATTTTGATGATTAGCAATCATCACTTTTGGCGTATCACTTATATCTTGTGGTATACGCATGATAATCTTAATACCAAAAAATGGTGCTAACTTAGAAAACAAGCGAGACACTAAGTAGGTGTTATTACGATGAAATGGGCGTACTAAACACAACAACATACCAATAATACACGTGATAATGATAAGAGGAAGAACAAAGATAATACGTAGTAAAGCAATCATGAGTGCCCTATTGGGATTAAAAAATTTGGCATATTATGCTGAATTGACACACAGATGTACACACTTGTGCGCCCAATCATATTGGATAATAATAATTATTATTATATCTTACGAATTAATAAGTTAATTTTTATTTAGTAATAGATAATCAGTGTAGTTAAACAACTGATAATACTGACTATCACTACACTAAATAATACTTTTCTTTGCATTATTTCTTTAAAAGGAATTTGTATTAAATACGCGCCAAAAAACATCCAGTAACAGCGCCAAGCACTACCAACAAATAAGCTAACAGCTTCGGGTTCTAATGGTTCAGGTAATATTAAAAATCGAATGACAAAATAGCCAGCTTGTGAAAATGACAGTAATCCAAATACCACCATAAAAGCAGCAACGGTTAAGCGAATAGCACGTTCTTTTTTATTCATAATTTATTTAAGATCGTAGTATGAACATTTCATACTACTTAGTCATATTACTAACTAAAAAATCAATCCTTTCTTATTTACTTTAGAGGTATCAACTCGTGTAGGCGTAATTTTACCATCAACCAACCCTTGAGCACCAGCAGCAAGGGATTTTATGACTTGTGTCATCGAATCTAAATCTAAGCTTTCAACATCATCAGACGTGCGATGATAGTGTTCATCTTTATCTAATTGAGTCGATGAAAAACTATGGGCAGGAACACCTAAACGGGCAAGTGTTGCATTATCTGAACGATAAAATAAACGTTGCTTGGGATATGGGTCTGGATAAATTTCAGTATTGTTATCTTTTAATGATTCATTCATTAACGTGCCTAAATTTGAACGTTCAAAACCTGTCATCCAAAACTTACCAGCACCAAACTTAGACGGTTTACCTATCATCTCAATATTAATCATTGCAACAATGTTATCGCTGTCGATATGGTTTGAAAAATATTGAGAACCATAACCACCAATTTCCTCAGCGGTAAACGCTGAAAATATTAACGTGCGTTCGTTACCAGAACTATCTTGATTATCATTAAAATATTGCGCTAAATTCATGACAGCCGTTGTGCCAGAGGCATCATCGTCCGCGCCATTAAAGATCTTGTCGCCATCAAGTTGTTCATCAACACCTAAATGATCATAATGCGCTGAAAATAATACGACCTCTTTCGATTTCCCCGGTAATACACCAACAACATTAGCTAATGATTGTTGTTTCATCTCATTTAAAACATTAACGTTTAAACTAGTGACTTCAGTCTTATCTGTTACCACCATCACTAGTGAATGGTGCGTATTTATTTCAAACTTGTTTAACCCACCAGCAAAGTAATCTTGGTAACGTGCAAATAGACTTGTATGTGCTGAGTTAATTAATACTAAATTATTACCACCGGCTTGATTGAGCTCGCCTAATTTTGCTCTAAAATCATCAGCTGCATTAATAACAGTGACATTAACGTTATCAATACCTGTCCATAATAGAGTTTCATCACTACTTGCTACCGCAATATTCTTTTTATCAATAACGTCGCCGTTAATTAATATATCAACAGATTTTGGTTTCAAATTATAAATTGAAAATGCTTGCTCGTAACCCGATTGCCCTTCTAAAGGAACTAATCCTGCTTCTTTAAAACGTTTTGCAATAAATTCAGCAGCCAACGTAATTTCTGGCGTAAACATACCACGACCAGCTAATTCATCAGACGCTAAGTAAGTCACGTCACTTGTTATTTGTTGCTTAGTAACTTCTTTCTTAACAACA
>CALJMY010000134.1 GCA_937981905.1 uncultured Enterobacterales bacterium | reverse complement strand
TTTAGTCCTGTTGATTTGCTTGTGATGTTTCTATTTAAACAAAGCACCTAAAACATCAAAAAAACCTATTGAAGCGTTTGGTATGTCAGTTATAGCTAATGGACTATTTTTATTATTGTAGCGTTTTAGCATCTCTTTCAGTGCGTTCTCGTCAAACCATACACCGGAACAAGAAGGACAATAACTTATGCCTTTTGAATCAATTGTGGCACTTAAAACACCACAGTTTGAAGGACAATTAGAATGAATCTGTTCATTAGATTTTGACGATAACTCATTGAAAAAACTCTCTGGCTTAAAGTCTTTTGTATATTTAATAGAATCTATATAACTTTTTGGTAACCAAGATCCTTTACAAGTTACGCAACCATATCCTGTATGCTCGTTGACTTTATCTGCCTTTAAAAGGTTTCCATCATTTGGACACTTCAATTTCGACTCCTTGAAACATAACGCCCCAATAAGAGGCTAAAAATGGTTTGCTAAAATGTGTAGCGAAGCGAAACCGAGCAAACTGTTTTTAGTCCTGCTTGATTGGCTTGTTAGGCGACAATTACTTAGAGCCCCTATTCACTAGCTCTAACAACTCTAGTTTCTAGCATTTTTTGAGTTCCCAGGCTTGTTAACTCCCATTTAGATACGGATTCGTCATTGTTAATGGATATTAAATTTAATGCTACGAATTGAATACGAATAGTAAATAACACCTGAGTATCAACCAACAAACTACTAATATTATAATTATTCGTATCGGTACCACTATAATGTGAAGCTATAAATTCACTAATAGATGTTTCATATGGACGATCAACTAAGAATGGTGAAATAATGCTAAAAAGCTCTTCCCAAGAAGTTTCCTTAGACCATTTGGAGTATCGTGTATCATGATTAAAGCTTTGGGCATAAATACTGTAGTCACCTTTAAGCATTACTTTACTATCAAAACCAGCCATCTCGGCTTCAGGTATGAGAGTTGAAGGAGAATTACTTTCAGATAATTGTATGCTGAGTTTATTATTTTCTTTTCTCAGCTCATTTATTTCTGCCAATAGCTCAGGGGAAGCCGTTGAGTCAGCTCTCACCCAGCCTATAGCAGGGAACATTTTCATGGTTTTATTTAAGCTAAGAGCAACTTCACCCGGCAACTGTGCTGGATTATCCCAATAACGAATTAAACGGCCATCACTTACTTTATCGCGAAAATTTTGTAATTTTTGATAATTACTTTCGTCATTTTCTGATTTCGCCCTTGATAAATCATCTGGTGATTTATGCAATAAAGCAATCACTTTAATACCTTTACTTACAGCATAATCAAATTCTTTTTCTGTATAGCTTAGCCCATCATCAGCTGTTGAACCGTAACGTCCTCCGATTATTAATAGGTAATAATCACAGTCATCAATAATTCTTTTAATAAATTCCCACTGTTCTTCATCTGCTGCAGGAAACAGCTCCATTCCTGCGGGAATACAATCCATCTCCATCAATGTTTGTAACACACTTTGCCTTTCTTCTTGAAGGTCAACATAAGTAGAACTCACAAAGACTTGATAGCGCTTATCCATAAATTTCCTATTTATTCTGATTGAGTACAATAGATGCGATCATGTCGCCTAACAGTTTGTTATACGGAAAGTAGTGCGATAAATATTCGCGTTATTCTCACATTAAAAATTCACACTAAATTAATTATTAAATATTTACAACTACTAACCCTATTAGTAAAAACTAAATGTATAAAAGACAGAAAAAGTCCGTATAACACCTAAAATACATTAAATATCATTATTTTGGTGACCACATCAATTATAAAAACAATGAAATAGGCAGATAAAAATCTAGCGTGAATTTCTCATCTGGTTCTAAGAAGTGGTTTTTATGATAGTGAACATAAGCAGGCGTCGACTGCATTTTAAAGCCAGAAGTAGGTAGCCAGCGCTCTAGAATATTACTAATTTGTGGTAGTAATTCACCATATTTTCCTTCTAATTTAAACACAGCATACAATCCTCCCGGAATTGTTAGGCTGTTGACCATGCCGCGGTTGAGTAATGGTTTATCAATGGCTAAACAAGCCACATAACGACATTTAGTTAACTCAACACTGGCAGGATTGGAATGGTGTAGTCCAAATTGCTGAGAAAAATCGCGATTCTCGGCACTTGCCCATGCTTTTAGTTTTTGCCAGCTTGCAGCGATTGAGCGGTCATAACCTAAATGACGAATGTAAGCGACATGACGTTCTGGCACTTCAACTAATTGCACAGCAGGTAATGATTGTGGATGAATACGTTTGTAAGCCGCGGCAATTTCTTCATTGGCTAAATACGCTTTGTTGTGGAGATGTTTATCGCTGGCGCGCCATTGCCCCGGTGATATAGAAAATGTTGTTTTAAATGCACGGCTAAAAGATGACGCTGAAGAAAACCCCGATTTGTTCGCAATTTCTAATACCGACGCATTAGCATCAAACATTAACTGATTAGCCGCAAATTCCATGCGAATACGGCGAATATATCCATGTACTGGTTCACCAACCACTAATTGAAAAATACGATGAAAATGTTGTTCAGAATAAGCCGCAATACCAGCTAGTTTTTTAGCCGGTAAATCTTGGTTAATGTCTCGATGAATGGTGTACAAGACTTCATTGATTCTATAAATCTGTTGGCTGGTAGGCATAATTTAATCGAAATACTCAAATTGTTAAGCGAAAAACGCATAAATGGACATACAAGAAAGCATAAACGGACATACAATAATAATCAAGTTGAAGTACAGTTTTGGTACTTTTTTATATTAGAGTTTTTCATTATGGAACTTGCACAATCATTACAACAAATACAACCGTCATATATTCGTGAAATTTTAAGTGCAGCAACGGCTGAGGGTGTGATTTCTTTGGCTGGTGGTTTACCTGACGGTGACAAGTTCCCTTTAGCATTAATGGAAGAATCATTATTGTCGTTGCCTAATCGCGCTGAGCTTTTTCAATATGGTAATACCGCAGGTTATGCACCGTTATTAACGCATTTTAAAGCGCGTTTTGAATTGCCTGACACACATACTTCATTGGTGTGTACTGGGTCGCAACAAGCACTAGACTTAATTGCTCGTGCTTACATAAACCCTAGCGACAATGTTGTCATGGAAGCGCCAAGTTATTTAGGTGCGCTGCAAGTATTTGGTTTGGCACAAGCAAACATCATTAGTGTATCGCAAGAAGCTGACGGTCCTAATTTACAAGAGTTAGAGCAATGTTTCGCTGAGCAAAAACCAACTATTTTTTATGCGGTACCAGATTTTCATAACCCAACAGGGGTTTGCTGGACATTAAGCGTGCGTCAAAAAGTAGCGGCGCTTTGTGAGCAATATTCAGTAACATTAGTAGAAGATGTACCTTACCGTGAATTACGTTTTACTGGTGAGGCATTACCATTAGTATCTAGCTTCTGTCCTGATCATTCATTAGTGTTACGCTCGTTTTCAAAAATTGCGACACCGGGTATTCGTTTAGGTGTAGTAACAGGTAAAGCAGAGTCTATCGACCCATTAATTACTGTAAAACAAGCAGCGGACTTACACTCAAGCATTCCTATGCAAGCCGTATTACTTGATTTATTAACGCATGACGGATTCGACAAGCATTTATCTGATTTGCAAGCGTTGTATAAGTCTCGTTATGAAGTATTAGCTACGCAGTTAACGGCTAAATTACCTAAATATTGTCATTTTAACCAAGTAGATGGCGGCATGTTTATTTGGGTAACACTACCACCTTGTGATGATTTTGCATTAGCTCAGGCAGCTATCGACAATAACGTTGCTGTTGTGCCAAGTAGTGTTTTCTACCAACAAGGCGAAAAAGTAACGCCAGCATTGAGACTTAATTTTACTAACGCGAGCGTTGAAGAATTAGCAATTGCCGTTGATAGACTAGTTGCTGTTATTAGTGCGGAATGTGGCGAGTAATTTTATTAACTTTAAATAATTTGCACCTGTTAATTAAGGTGCATTATTCAAAGTAGTACTGGTTATTGGTAACTCTGCCATTGATATGTATACTAAGCGCGAATTTCGATATTATTATCGCGGCTATGTTGCGATATAGCTCAATCAATTAGGAAGTAACATGCAAGAGTATTTAGACTTTTTAGAAGCAAACCAAGTATTAGCAATCATATGGTTAGCAATCTTTGGTGCTGTCATCTTTGTTAGCATTAAAGCAAGTGTGTCAGGCGCTAAAAAAATTAGTCATCAACAAGCCACTTTATTAATGAATAGAGAAAATGCTGTTGTTGTTGATGTGCGCGGTGACGCTGAATTTAAACAAGGTCATATCATCGGTTCTAAGCAAGTCCCTTTATCTAAGTTTAAAAATAATGAACTAAGCAGCATTGAAAAGCACAAAGATAGCCCCATTATTGTTGTATGTAATACAGGAATGACATCAACTCAAGCATGTCAAATGTTACTAAAAGCAGGTTTTTCAAATGTTCATAATCTGCAAGGTGGTATTACCGAGTGGCGTAGTGCAAACTTGCCGTTAACTAAAAAATAGGATTAGCATTATGGCTAAAGTAACTATATATTCTCGTTCGTGGTGTCCTTATTGTAAACAAGCTATCAGTTTACTTGAAAGCCAAGGTATTGATTATAATACTATTGATATTGAAGACCATCCTGAAAAAAGAGATGAAATGATCAAGCTTACTGGACGCACTTCAGTACCGCAGGTCTTTATTGATGATCAAGCCGTTGGCGGATGTGACGATTTATTCGCTCTACATTCTTCAGGTAAATTGACCACATTATTAGCGTAATAACGCATTTAAATAAAAATAGATTAATCAAGGAATTATCATGCCTGAAGAAGAAAAAGCAATCGCAGAAAAAACACCAGAATTTAATATCCAACGTATTTATACTAAAGATGTTTCGTTTGAAACGCCTAATTCACCTGCTATCTTTCAAAAAGAGTGGGAACCTGAAATTAAGCTTGATTTAGACACTCGTAGCAACAAACTTGCTAATGGTCTTTACGAAGTTGTTTTATCATTAACAGTAACTGCGTCTGTTGGTGAAGAAGTTGGTTTTCTAGCTGAAGTTCAACAAGCTGGTATTTTCGTAATTGGTGGCCTTGAAGGCAATCAACTAGCACATTCAATTGGTGCATACTGTCCGAACATTTTATTCCCATATGCACGCCAAATTATTTCTAATTTAGTTGCTGCTGGTTCGTTCCCACAATTGAATCTTGCACCAGTTAACTTCGATGCATTGTTTGCACAATATGTGAACTCTCGTAAAGAAGCAGAACAAGGCGAAACTGTAGCTCACTAATGGTGACTACTAATATGCAGGGAGCTTTCATGGCTGATATTGCAGTATTAGGAGCAGGTTCTTATGGAACTGCTCTTGCTATTTGTTTAGCACGTAATGGTAATAAAACGTTGCTATGGGGACATAACTCCCAGCATATTAAACAATTAGAACAAGACGGTGCTAACGAAAAATACCTACCTGGCGCTAAATTCCCAGATTCGTTAATCATGAACGACAATCTTGCACAAGTGGTTAGCGCCACTAAAACCATTTTAGTGGTTGTGCCAAGTTTTGCGTTTGTTGAGATGTTGCAGCAATTAAAACCATTGCTGACTAAAGAACATCGTCTTGCATGGGCAACAAAAGGATTAGAGGCTGATACTGGCCGATTACTTCAAGATGTTGCGCGTGAAGTCTTAGGTGATGATATCGCACTTGCTGTTGTGTCTGGACCTACGTTTGCTAAAGAAATGGCAGCTGGATTACCTACGGCTATTTCAGTGGCCTCTTCACATAATGATTTCTCTGAACATTTAGTGCACTTGCTACACAATGATAAAAACTTTCGTGTGTACCAAAATACTGATTTCATTGGTATTCAATTAGGCGGCGCCGTTAAAAATGTTATCGCGATTGGCGCAGGAATGTCAGATGGCTTAGGTTTTGGTTCAAATGCACGTATCGCTCTTGTGACACGTGGTTTGGCTGAATTATGCCGTGTTGGTGAAGCCGTTGGTGCTGAACCTGCAACTTTTATGGGTATGGCTGGTTTAGGTGACTTAGTGTTGACCTGTACTGACAATCAATCTCGAAATCGTCGATTTGGTTTAGCGTTAGGTAAAGGCACTAGTATTGAGCAAGCTCAAATAGATATTGGTCAAGTTGTTGAAGGGTATCGAAATACTAAAGAAGTGTATTTATTATCACAACGTCTTGGTGTTGAAATGCCAATAACTGAACAAATTTACCAAGTTTTGTATGAAGGTAAAGATGCTAAGACAGCAGCGAAAGCATTATTAGGGCGTACTAAAAAAGTAGAGTCTTAATACCTATAACTGATTGTTATATAATCAGTAGAGTAATAAAAAACGGCTTATCTATTTAATAGATAAGCCGTTTTTTTAGCCGATTACTTTGTTTTGTCTGTCGGTATAACAACGGAAAGGTTTAGTTTCGTTAGAATTCTCTTCGGCATAAAAAGACATGCGTCTTAATGATTTATGACGATTTTGAAGACGTTTTTTGTGGCGAACTCTACTAGCTTTCATAATCTTTAGCTCCTTGATAACCTACTTGGCGCCATGATTCATAAACAATAACAGCGACGGCATTAGACAAATTCATACTACGGCTTTCTGGCATCATAGGAATACGAATACGCTGTGGTGGTGGTAATGAATCAATAATATCCATTGGTAGGCCACGTGTTTCAGGGCCGAACAATAACATATCACCATCTTCAAATTGTGCGTCACTATGAGATTGTGTTGCTTTAGTTGTACAAGCAAAAATACGATTAGGAGAAACACTGTCAAGCATAGCTTGGTAGTTAGCATGGCGAGTAACATGAGTCATTTCGCTATAATCTAAACCAGCTCTTCTTAATTTTTTATCATCGATATCAAACCCTAATGGTTCGATCAAATGTAGGTGGAAGCCAGTGTTGGCACAAAGGCGAATTATATTGCCTGTGTTAGGTGGGATTTCAGGTTCGTATAACGCAACGTGTAGCATTGATTTGCTCGGTTGAAGTCTTTGGACGCATTGTACCTAGCAAAGGCGTTAAATGCCAGTGCCTTTACTAGTGACAGTAGTGATCTATTGTTGAACTAACGGCAGTGTAATTGTTACCGTTAAGCCGCCATTAGCGTTATTTTTAGCGTTAATAATGCCGTGATGTCGACTTATAGCCTCTTGGGCAATTGCTAGGCCTAAACCAATGCCACCAGATTGACGATCGCGTGACGTTGATACGCGATAAAATGGTGTAAACAAATTGTCTAAATGCTCATCTTCGACGCCGCACCCATCATCACTAATATCAATAATCAGCTGATTATCTTTTGCATATGCACTAAAAATGATTTCCTGTTCTGCATAACGAATCGCATTACGTAAGATATTTTCAACAGCACTGGCTAAAGAATCCCATTGCACAGCAATGATTAAAGCAGATTGAATATTATCTTTAAGATTAACATTTGCCTGATGAGCTTCAAAACTAGCATTGTCGATAATCTCTTCCATAAAAAACGCAAAGTCAGTTTCTTCAACAGGATATTGATTAGCTATTGTTGATCGTGACAGATCAAGTAACTGATTAAGCATTTTATCAATAACTATTGTTTCTTGTTCAATACGTTTAAGTTCAACGTTGTCACCAAATTGGCGACGATGAATTGCACAGGCAAGTTTTAGGCGTGTTAGTGGTGTTCTTATTTCATGAGAAATATCACCCAATAATCGTTGTTGTCCGCTAATAGTAGACTCTACAAAATCTGCCATTTCATTAAACGATTTCGCTAATTGTCCAATTTCATCATGGTAACGTAAGGCAAGGTTGTCAGCTCGGGCAGTTAAATCTCCACTGGCTAATTGCTTTGCGCTTCGGTCTAACGAACGAATTGGTCTTGATAAGTGCCAAGCGAGTAAACTACAAAATAATGCACTAATGAATACAGCAATAGTAAACATAATCCATGGATTATCACTTAAAAATCTGAGTATGCGGATTCGTTCGCTGTGTTGAAAATCACGAATATACAGTTGGTAATCTACATCATTATTCGTAAACTCGTAGGGTCCATAAATGGCCCAACGTTTAAACTTATACATTTTCTGGGTAGGGGATTCTTCATGATTAACAATGGCACCGTAAATATCTTTAGGTAATCGTTTACCGTTATAAGCGTTGTTATCTTTATCTATTATATAAATATTTTGCAGTTTTCCGTTTCTATCTTCTAACGTTTTTACAAAGCTGCTAGGGGTACGAATCTTATGTTTAACTTTGTTAATCGCTTTTTTAAGCTTAGGTGCCTTAGCTAAATAAGCTGTAATATTTTTATGATGTTTACGCTGCTGTGGATCAAGTGCTTCAGGCGATGCAATCATGCTTGGAATGGCAATAATCGTTGCCATTTGAGCAACGGTTACTAACCAAAAGCTAATAAATATTTTTAAAAAAAGCTGTTTAGGCATAATTTATTAATCCTAAAATGTTAATTAATTTTCTAACCAAATGTAACCATGACCACGTACCGTTTTTATACGCGGTAAACCGTCTTCACGTTGAGGAATTTTTTTGCGTAAATTAGACATGTGCATATCTAAACTACGATCAAACGCTTGAAGACGTTTACCCAGTACTTTTTGGTTTAGTCCATTTTTATCTAATAGTTCTCCCGGTGACTCAAGCAATTCAGCGAGTAGTAAAAATTCGGTACCAGTTAAATCTAATGTCACGTCACCACATTTTGCTTCTTGACGACCATGATGAAGATAAACATCACCTAGTTGAAGTTGTTGAGATTTCTGTGGAATTATTTGGCTACGTCTTAAAATAGCTTTAATACGAGCAAGTAATTCCCGATCGTTAAAAGGTTTTGGTAAATAATCATCAGCGCCAAACTCTAAACCAATAACGCGATCAATTTCATCACCTTTGGCTGTTAACATAAGTACTGGCAATTGGCTTGTTTGGCGCAATTTCTTTAAAACGTCAAAACCATTTAGCTTAGGTAGCATCACATCAAGTAAGACCATTTGATGTTGTTCTTTTAAAGCAATCGCTAAACCAGACTCACCATCACTTGCTGTGTCAACTTCATAACCTTCCATTGTTAACAATTGAACGAGTAACTCACTGAGCTCTTGATCGTCTTCTATTAGTAGTAGCTTATTTGATGAAGTCATAAAGATTTAGCCTATTTATAATGTTTCTATGATTAGGAGTTTAACGAGTGTGACAAATAAACGCACTTACTTTACACATTTTTACACTCCTCGATCATTCATTTACGTGGGGCTGGTTAGTATAGATATCGAACTTAACCGAAAGGAAAAATATTATGAAAACATCAACAAAACTATTAACGTCATTAGTATTATCAAGCTCTCTTATCATCTCTGGCGCAATGGCATCTGAAGGTGATAGTAAAGATCATAAAGGTCACGGTTTTAAAATTGAACGCCTTGCTAAAAAGCTTTCACTAACAGAAGAACAATCAACACAAATACAAGCATTAGTGGCAGCAAAGAAAGCAGATAGAACTGAAGTATCAGTAATATCTAAAGAAGGGAAAAAAGCTAAAAAAGAAGAACGTAAAGCTCAAATGTTTGCGATGTACGAAGCGCCAGTATTTGATGAAGAAGCATTACGTGCAAAAATTGCAGAACGTAGCGAAAAACGTATCGAACATACAATTTCAAAAATGAGCACACAACACGCAATCTATCAGTTACTTGATGAAGAGCAACGTGCAAAATATTTGAAAATGCTACAAAAAAAGTATAAAAAAATGAACAAGCATAAAAACAAAAAAGCTAGCTAAGTTAGTTTTATTATCCTAAGCAGTATCTACTAACATAGATACTGCTTTTTTATATGTCTTTCAATATTACGTTTGGGAAAAACGCTCTCTGTGTGTGGTAGGAGACATTCCCAATTCTTTTCTAAAATGATGACGCATTGTTGTCGCGTTATTAAATCCTGTTAATTCTGCTATCTTTTCGATGTTGTAATCACTTGTTTCTAAATATTCTTTTGCGACGTTAAGTCGTTGAAACGTTAGCCATTGCTTTGGCGTAATCTGATAATCATTTTTAAATTTTCGATCAAACGAACGTCTCGACATATTCGCCCGTTTGGCAAGTTGCCCAACTTCAACAACGGTATCAATATTATTGATTGCCCAATCAAGCGTATGTGAAAACTGATTATTAGCAATAGTTACTGGATTGTCTGCAAACTGGGTTTGTCCACCTTTACGATGAGCCGATAACACCATGCGCCGTGCTACTTTATTAGCAATAGCATGACCATGATCTTGTCTAATAACTTCAATACCTAAATCAATAGCGGCAGAACTGCCAGCTGAACATCCAATATTGCCCTCGAATACATAAAGTACATCGTCAACATATTCTATATGTGGAAATAAAATTTTAAACTGTTGTGCATATCCCCAATGAGTAGTAGCTTGGCGATTATCCAACAATCCTAAATTTGCCAATAAAAAAGCGCCAGAACAAAATGAAATGACCGTATTACCTGCCAGATGAAAACGTTGAATTTCACTGCGCATTGGTTCAAGGATAGAGTTATTATTGGCAGACCAACTAGGCACAATGAGTATGTCATATTCATCAAGTCGATTAACTTTTTTACACTCGATTGAAACGCCGCCTAGAAAAGACAATGGGCCATTGTCAAATGTGACTACTTCACATTCATACCAATTAGGAATATCAGGCCTTGATAAGGCAAATAACTCTAGCGCGCAGCCTAGTTCAAAAAATGCAGCTTGATTGTAAGTTAATACAGCAATGCGTTTCATGATAATTCCTCAATAACTTTAAAAAACTAATTGGCTCATTATTAACGAAGGTTGTCTTTTAAGCCAATCGAAAGAAATTATTTTGCCGATATCATAGATAAAGTCATTAACATTACAGGAAATAAAATTATGTCATCAGTTGTATCAAGACCAGCCGCCGCAAATAGTGCAAGAGCACTAGCTCATTTTAGTAAATTATTAGAATTTGAAACAGACTGCTGGGATGTAAACCATAGTATTGTGAACAGACGTAAAGACTTCATCTTATTAGATGTTCGAGGTGAAGAGTGTTATGCCAATGGACATATTGATGAGTCGATCAACTTTCCACACACACGTATTAATGAAGATTCGTTAAGTAAATATCCTATGGATACACTATTTGTTGTTTATTGCGCTGGACCACATTGTAATGCAACTGAGAAAGCAGCTATTAGATTAGCTAAACTTAATCGTCCTGTTAAAAAGATGATTGGCGGTGTGATGGGATGGTTAGATGAAGGATTTTCGCTATTAAGTATTGAATAAACGGGAATATTTTCTTTAATATGAAAATATAGTTCACAAAATTATCACAATTAAGTTATTTTAATAACGATGGAAATTATTTAAGGCGCATGGGTGTCTTATTCATTATCATTAAGACTAAACCCGTCAAACTCTGGAGTTACACTATGTCGAACAAATTTACCAATGGATTGCTAAAAAGATCACCGTGGCATATTAAAGAATCAGAAGTAACGCCAGAGGAAATATTTAAAGACCGTCGAAGCATTATTAAAGCCTTAGGTTTTGGTGCTGTAGGGGCTGTTGGCGCGACTATACCTTCTGTTGCTAATGCCGATATTTTTAGTTTATTTGGTAAAGATAAACCAGCTAAAAAGTTCGCCACTGCGCCGTTACCTTTTACAAAACAAACAAATTACGCGGGTGCAGAAATTGTAACGCCTTATAGTAAAGTCACTACTCATAATAATTTTTATGAGTTTGGTACTAGTAAAAAAGCACCTGCTGAAAACTCACAAGAATTTCAAGTAGATCCTTGGACTTTAGTGATTGATGGAGAAGTTGATCGTCCACTAACGTTAGGATTAGATGACTTCACAAAGTTAATGGATATTGAGCAACGTACTTATCGTATGCGTTGTGTTGAAGCATGGTCGATGGTTATTCCATGGTTAGGCTTCCCACTTGCGACATTATTAAAACGTGCTGGTGTGAACTCTAAAGGAAAATATGTAGCGTTTGAAACACTACATGATCCTGAACAAATGCCGGGTCAAAGTAATAGATTTATGGGCGGTGGTATTCATTACCCATATGTTGAAGGTTTAACCATTGAAGAAGCGATGAATGATTTAACATTTATGGCCGTTGGTCTCTATGATAAAACACTACCGCCACAAAATGGCGCGCCAATTCGATTAGTTGTGCCATGGAAATATGGTTTTAAAAGTATAAAATCAGTAGTTAGAATTCGTGTTACTAGCCAACGTCCACCAACTAGTTGGAATCAGTTAGGACCAAGTGAATATGGTTTTTACGCCAATGTTAACCCAGCTGTTGATCATCCTCGTTGGTCACAAGCAAGCGAGCGTCGTATTGCTGAAGGTGGCTTATTCTCAGCTACTCGTATTAAAACATTGCCGTTTAATGGTTATGGTGATCAAGTTGCCGACTTATACCGTGGTTTAGATTTAACTAAAAACTTTTAAGCTGTATTTTTTTCATTAGGTATTAGTTATGCGAATAACCAACAAACATGTGTTTTGGCTAAAAGCCTTAATGCATGTTGTAGCCATACTGCCAATTATCTATTTAGTATTGGCAGTTCTCGGTGACGAAGCAGGTGGTGATCCTGTGCAATACATCATTCATTACACGGGTATTGGTGCATTAAATACTTTTCTAATAACATTATGTATTTCTCCAATAGCGAAAAAATTTAAGCAAGGCGCTTTAATTCAAACACGTCGTTTAATTGGGTTATATGTTTTTGCTTATGCGACATTGCATCTTATGGCGTTCATCAGTTTAGATTTGCTGTTTGAGTGGACGTTATTCTTTCAAGAAACAGTTAAACGTCCTTACATTGTTGTTGGCACCGTGGCGTATTTATTATTGTTAGCGTTGTCAGTCACATCGTTAAATGCAGTTAGACGAAAAATGGGTAAGCGCTGGCAACAACTGCACAACAGTGTGTATTTAGTTGCGGTGTTAGTGCCAATACACTTTTTTTGGTCGGTGAAATCTGAAATTATCGAACCAAGCATTTACATTGCGGTTGCCGCGCTATTGTTGTTCTTTCGTAAGAGTCAAATTCAGCGTATTTTTAAACGTAAATAGTTTTTAATAAATAGGCTTGATTGGTTTAACAACAATTTAAGCGCTAAAACTAAAGAGCCCCTCACTTTGTAAAGTGAGGGGCTTTTTTATTAGGTTGGTAATTACAACTCTTAATTACAAAATAAAGCGGCTTAAGTCTTCATTTTCGATTAATTCACCTAAGTACTTATTAACGTATTCTTTGTTAACGGTAATGCTTTCACCACTTCGCTCTGAAGCATCGTAAGAAATCTCTTCCATTAAACGCTCAAGCACGGTGTGAAGACGACGAGCACCAATGTTTTCAGTGGTTTCGTTTACTTGCCATGCTGATTCTGCAATACGCTGGATGCCGCATTCAGTGAACTCAACATCAACACCTTCAGTAGCTAATAACGCTTTATGTTGCTCTGTAAGCGAAGCGTTAGGCTCTGTTAAAATGCGTACGAAATCTTCTGTTGTTAATGCACTTAGCTCAACACGAATTGGTAGACGACCTTGTAACTCTGGGATTAAGTCAGACGGTTTTGATACTTGGAATGCACCAGAAGTAATAAATAAGATGTGGTCAGTTTTAACCATGCCCTGTTTAGTTGAAACCGTACAACCTTCAATTAATGGTAGTAAATCGCGTTGCACACCTTCACGAGAAACATCAGGACCAGAGGCTTCGCCGCGTTTACAAATCTTGTCGATTTCATCAATAAACACGATACCGTGTTGCTCGGCCATTTCAACAGCTTGCTCTTTTAAATCATCTTGATTAACTAATTTAGCGGCTTCTTCTTCTTGAAGTACTTTAAAAGCTTCTTTGATTTTAAGTTTGCGTTTTTTAGTCGGCGCGTTATTGCCCATGCTTTGAAACATGCCTTGCAGCTGGTCTGTCATTTCTTCCATACCAGGAGGTGCCATGATTTCAACACCAACTTTAGGGGCTGCAATATCTAACTCAATTTCTTTGTCGTCTAACTGACCTTCGCGTAATTTCTTACGGAATGCTTGACGTGTATTACTTTCAGTTGGCTTTTCGTCTTCTTCAAAACCGCCACGTGCTGGTGGTAATAACACATCTAAAATACGTTCTTCTGCGGCTTCTTCTGCGGCGAAACGTACTTTTTTCATTTGTTCTTCACGAGTAATCTTTAGCGCAACGTCTGCTAAATCACGAATAATTTGGTCAACTTCTTTACCAACATAACCTACTTCTGTGAATTTTGTGGCTTCAACTTTAATGAACGGTGCATTAGCTAGTTTAGCAAGGCGTCGTGCAATTTCAGTTTTACCAACACCAGTTGGCCCAATCATTAAGATATTTTTTGGCGTTACTTCTTGGCGCAGCTCATCGTTAAGCTGCATGCGGCGCCAGCGATTACGTAGTGCAATAGAAACAGCGCGTTTTGCGTCGCTTTGACCAATAATGTGAGCGTCTAACTCTGAAACAATTTCTCTAGGTGTCATTTGTGTCATGATAAGTTCCTATGCTTTCTCGTCGTCGATATCAAGGGTTTCAACCGTATGGTTGCCATTGGTGAATACACAAATGTTACCCGCAATATCTAGTGCTTTTGTTGCAATTTCATTAGCGTCTAATTCTGTATTCTCAAGCAGTGCAGTTGCAGCGGCTTGTGCAAACGGGCCACCAGAACCAATAGCAATTAAGTCATGCTCTGGTTGAATAACATCGCCATTAC
Source organism: uncultured Enterobacterales bacterium (assembly GCA_937981905.1). Taxonomy (GTDB): domain Bacteria; phylum Pseudomonadota; class Gammaproteobacteria; order Enterobacterales; family Psychrobiaceae; genus Psychrobium. The sequence goes on along the minus strand of CALJMY010000134.1, from coordinate 3,484 downwards.
CTGTGATGATAAGTGATGCAGTGTGATCAGCTACAGCCAACAAGGCTTCAAGTTTACGAAGGCCTCGATCACTACGCCAATCTTTAGCAAGCTCAACCGCTGCTTTGGTTAAATTACCCTGATGCATTTCTAATTTAGCTTCAAAACGTTCGAATAATGTAAACGCATCGGCGGTGCCGCCAGCAAATCCTGCGAGAACTTTATTGTGGTATAAACGACGCACTTTACGTGCATTGCCTTTCATTACTGTGTTGCCTAGTGATACTTGACCATCACCAGCGATGACAACTTTGCCTTCACGGCGTACAGATACTATCGTAGTCATTATCTGTCCTTTATTTGAGATAAGCGCGAATTGCGCGGAAACTTTAATTGTCCGGAACCATAACCCATAAGAATAAGGTTCGTTCAAATTATACATAAGATAGAAATGGGGACAGCGCCTTTAATTTCAAGGGGGAGAAGGATAGTTTGTCTATCGCGTTGTGTATCAGACTGTATAACGTTAATGAATTAATTATGTAATAAATCCTTAGTTTATTGGGTATAAATAATATGAGAGAGGTTAGTGATAACAGTATTTATGTAGTATATTTAAGCAGTAATCTAATATGGAAAGAGTAATTAATGTATAATAATAGCCGTGGTTTTACGCTAATTGAATTGATCATTGTGATCATAATATTAGGCGTATTGTCTGTTACTGCTGTCCCTAAATTTATTAATATTAATACTGATGCACGCATTACAACGCTTGAAACATTAGAAGGAGCGATGAGGTCAGCATCATCAATGGTTAATTTAAAAGCACGTATTGAAAATAAAACTGATTGTTCAACGGATCCTACTGTCGAAGTTGAAGGTGAAGATATCAGATTGCGTTGCGGTTATCCTTGTCCTCACCCTAAAGGAATTGGCAGCATAGTTAATGCTGACGGATTTACATTTGTAGGTGGTAATTGTGGTGGGGTTTTAGGCAATATAAATGTGAGACTTGATAGTGCCCCTGATCCTGATAAATGTAGAATAACTTATGCAGCAGCAAGAGGTGTTAATCAACCTCCTTCATATGTGACAACAACAACAGGTTGTTAAAGATATAAAAATGGCGCCAATAGGCGCCACTTTATTTTGAACAAGAAAATATGTGAAAAGTGACTAACCTTGCCAATTATAAATACTACAAGTATTGATATTTGCTCTCTGCATTTTATGTCTAGTTGCTTCTGCTTGGCGTTTGTTTTCATAAGGACCAAGAATTACTTGGTACCAATTACCACTAGTACCTTTTACTTTCTTAATGTTTGGTTCTTCGCCCATAAATGCCATAGTCGCTTTCATCGTTTCTGCTTGTGCTAGTGTTTTAAAACTTGCACATTGCAGACGATAGCTGTGAGCTTTCGATATTTTCTGATCAGGTAAGTCGACAGTAATTTCTTTCTCATCTAACGACTCATATACCCAAACTTCTTCAGGCATATCAGGCATAGGGTCATTGCTTACCGCTGGTTTTTTCTTTTCTTTAGGCTCAATAACGATCTCTTCTTGCTCTTTTTTCTGCTCAGGAGCATTACCATTAATATAAGATAAGAAATAAACGAAGCCACCGCTAATTAATAACACCAACACCAACATAAACCAAACGCGAGGTTTGGTTGTCGGTGGCGGCGCTTTTTTACCACGTGTCGTTTTACGTTTGGCCGCTGGTTTTTTAGGGCGGCCTTTTTTGGCGTGATCAGCCATGGTTTACATGCGCTCCAGCGTGTTAATGCCTAGCAGTGATAAACCTTGTTGTAATGTTTGTGAGGTTAAAGCGGCTAGTTTTAAGCGACTTTGTTTAACAGCTTCATCTTCTCCGACAAGAATTGGACACGCTTCATAAAAACTAGAGAACGTGCCTGCTAGTTCAAATAAGTAACTACATAATACATGCGGTAATCCTTTTGCAGCTACTTGATTAACAGCTTCGTTAAATTGCATTAATTTCGTTCCAAGCGCTTTCTCTTGATCTGAATTTAAGGTGATTTCGCCTTGCAAGTTGTTAGCGTCTACACCAGCTTTAGCAAAGATGCTAGATACGCGTGTGTAAGCATATAAAATGTAAGGAGCTGTGTTACCTTCAAAGCTCAGCATGCTATCAAAACTGAATGTGTAATCACTCGTACGTGCTTTAGATAAATCAGCGTATTTAACCGCAGAAATACCAACAACGTCCCCAATAGTTTTTAGCTCGTCATCACTCATGTCTGGATTTTTAGATTTTACTAAATCAAAGGCGCGCTGTTGTGCTTCTGATAATAAATCAGCCAGTTTTGCCACTTCACCAGAACGGGTTTTAAACGGCTTGCCGTCTTCGCCCATTACCGTTCCAAAAGCCATATGTTCTAATGACATTTCAGGACGTGCAAAGTTAGCTTTTTTGGCTAGTGTGAAAATTTGTTGAAAATGAAGGCTTTGACGGGCATCTACAAAATATAAAACGCGATCGGCATTTAGTACATCGTTACGGTAGCGTGTCGCTGCCATATCCGTTGTTGCATATAAGAAACCACCGCCTGTTTTTTGAATGATGATAGGTAGTGGTTCGTCGTTTTTACCTTTGAACTCATCAAGGAAAACACATTTAGCACCTTCACTTTCAACCAATAAGCCTTGCTCAGTTAATGACTCAACCACGCCAGCTAGCATGTCGTTGTATGAACTTTCTGCCATAACGTCTTCGCGTTTCAAGCTAACACCTAAACGATCATAAGCTTCTTGACAATGACTTAATGAAATGTCGATAAATTGCTGCCACAACACTTTACATTCAGCGTCACCTCCTTGCAGTTTCACAACCATTTCACGTGCACGAGTTGAGAAGCTTTCGTCTTCGTCAAAACATGTTTTTGCAGCGCGGTAGAATTGCTCAAGATTGTGAAGCTCCATAGAGATTTCACCGCCTTTTTGTTGCAAGCGCTCCATGTAGGTTAACAACATGCCAAACTGAGTGCCCCAATCACCTACGTGATTTTGACGTGTTACTTTATGACCTAAAAATTCTAATGTACGAACAACGCTGTCACCAATGATGGCTGAACGTAAATGTCCAACGTGCATTTCTTTGGCAAGATTTGGCGCGCTGTAATCAACCACAATGTGTTGCGGCGTTTCAATCATTGCAATGTTTAAACGATCATCTTGGTAAGCAGCTTCTAATTGACTAGTTAATGCGTTGTCAGCAACGAAGAAGTTGATGAAACCTGGACCAGCAATTTCTGTTTTTTCTACAATTGCAGATGTTGGTAAATGCTGACAAATAAGCTGTGCTAATTCGCGAGGATTTTTACCGGCTGCTTTTGATGTCATTAATGCAAGATTAGTGGCGAAATCGCCATGAGACTTATCCTTTGTTCGGTCTACTTGAATGCGAGGTGCTGCATCTTGTGGCAAGATGTTTTCTTGCTTTAAAATTTCGACGGTTTGTTCAAGTAATTGCTGGATA
>CALJMY010000133.1 GCA_937981905.1 uncultured Enterobacterales bacterium | reverse complement strand
AATGGGTTTGAATGCCACCAAGCTTTTCTAGACGAAGAATCTATTACAGAAATTATCAATGATATTGAGTCATTAAATTCTGATTATCCAAAACATGGAATTCGTAATGCACAAAAGAAGTTACCAACTGTAAAAGCACTCGTTAATTCCTCATTATTGTTAAATACAGCACAATCATTCTTAATTGGCGAGCCTCAAGTCGTTCGAGTGATTGTGTTTGACAAAACACCTGATAAAAACTGGCTAGTCGCGTGGCATCAAGACAAAACAATAAGTGTCAATGACAAAAGAGATATCCCCGATTGGGGTCCTTGGACATTTAAAGATGGAGTCCACCATGTTCAACCAGAGCTTAGTGTTTTACAAGATATGATAACGCTGAGAATTCATCTTGACGATGCCAATGAAAACAACGGATGTTTAAAAGTAATCCCTAATAGCCATAATCTTGGTATTTTATCTAAAAGTGCTCAAGATCGCCTGATAAGTGAATCGACAGAGTTTAGCTGTGTGGCTAAAGCTGGCGATCTTTTAGTTATGCGTCCACAGCTACTACATTCATCAAGTAAAGGCACAGAGCCGAGTCATCGCCGAATTGTTCATGTTGAATATAGCAGTTTTAAATTATCTCAAGGGTTAACTTGGATTTAAACTAACAACTTCCCATTGCTTTACGTTTAAATAACTGTAAAACACCTAAACTAGCGACACCAACAGCAATTAATAGCGATGCTATAACGCCTTCTAATGTTGTAATCCAAAGGTTAAAAGCAACTAATATAACAGTCATAATAGCCCACAAAAAATCTCCGATTGAAAAATACATTATCAAGAATTTATGCGGTAACTCTTTAAATGAAGCCCAAACTAAATGTGCACCATTAACTAATAGAATAATGCCCAACACGGTCAATGCCAACTCTGGAGCCGGATTATTCCCCCCTATAAATTGAGCAACTGCCATTGGCGCTAATACAAAAATCACCCCAAAAATAATACAACTCATGGCGTTTGCTCTTAGCACTGTTTTAAGTGTGATCATATGCTACTCCTCATGTATACTTGGTTGACATAGAATAAGGTGGAGTACGCCCTATGTCAACAAGGTTGACACAAAAGAATATACCAATGGTTGAAAGCCAAGCTTTACAGCTGGTGCTTGAAACTGGGCAAGTAAATGATTCAATCGCGCATTACCTTTCTAACGAATTAAAAAATAAAGGCTATAAATTTGCTTCACCATCCGCTTTAAGTTTTTTAAGTGCACTAGAGTGTGGTGAAAATTACGCATCTGAAATATCTAGAAAACTAGGTGTTTCGCGTCAAATGGTCGCAAAAACAGTTAAAGATTTATGCATTGCCAATTATTTAGAACAAATAGATGGTGTCGGTAAACAAAAGAAAATTCTATTTACCGAAACTGGGGAGTTGTTAATGTCTGATGCAAGAAAATTACTTGCCGATGTCGATAATATTCTCGCTAATGAATTAGGCCAAGACACTATTGCTACAACAGTTAAAAACTTAAAAGCAATTCATGATGTGATTGACCAACTTGATAATGTATAAGTGACTATGTATCAATCGTATATGAATGTTCAACGGTTATAAAAATTAGTATGCAAAATGTAATAGTTGTTTCGTGAGGTTAATCATTTCCAATCTATGTCATTACACTGAGTCAACTTTTCAAGCCTAATCATTCGAATTTAAGTCGCAATACAAAATTCATGTATCGTAATCCTACCCGATTATATTCGCCTCAAAGATGTAAATTATAACGTATTCTACTGACAAAAATTCAAATTGAATTAGAATTAAGTGCTATATCAAAGGACTTATATAGCACTTAAAATACGGGGGGTAGACTTTATTAAAAGTATCCTATGGTGTTTATAGTAGATTATATAAACCGTTGTAAATAAGATATTTTTATTCTATATTCATCATTAGAATTAATAATAATTTGTATAAAAGGAGTTTACGTGTTACCTAAAAATAAATTCGCTGCGATACAGTATTTAGGAGAAAGTAGAATAACTGAACTTTGTAAAGAAGCAGTTATAAAACTTATTCATTTTGGAGACAAAATTAAAGAAGTAAAAATACTAACTGCCGAAGGTGACCACTCCAATTGTCATGCTCTTTTACTCACCATTGATTACGAAATACAGATTGCTATTAAAGGCGGATTTTCTTCTGGGTATTCTGGTGAAGGTCCACGTGGTTATGCGTTTATTTTAAACTTACTTAATCATTACACTGAAAACATTAACGAATATATTACTCCAATCAATATTTTTGAACGATTGGATAGTAGTTGCCTTACTGTTGAAGATCTTGAATGTATAAATGATTTAAAAAAACTAAGAACTGCACGATGGTATGATTTTGTCCCTTATCAAAAAAAAGATAGACCGAATGTATTTAACCAATTCCCTTTAACAATCCCAATGGCTTTGATTGATCCCCGTTTAATTGAAATAGCATTAGAGTTTAATAATAATCCAGATAACTCTATATTAAATGCATATAGAAAAATTGAATCTATAGTGAGAGAAAGGGTTTGCTTAACACATGAAAGCAGTACGAAATTGTTTTCTAAAGCATTCCAAGGAGATGATTCTTTACTTTACTGGAAGGGTTTAGATTCAGGAGAAAATAAAGGACGGGCATCACTCTTTACTAGTATTTTTATGGCATATAGAAATAATAGAGCTCACCAAGAGCCTAAAGAAAATTTACATAATGATATACGTGAATTTTTATTAATAAATCAGCTTTTCATTCTAGAAAAAAAAGCTATCTTAAGAGAAGTTAATATTCCGGCTCAAACCTAAATATAAGGATTTTTATGGATATAAATTTATTTGGGATATTCTTCACCGTTGCTATCGCTCATTTTCTAGCGCTGTTAAGTCCGGGGCCTGATTTCGTATTAGTGGTAAAAAGCGCTATGCGTAATCAAGGGAAAAACGCCATTGGCGTAACTCTGGGAATTGTATCAGCGAAAGCTTTATATATTGGTTTATGTTTGATTGGTGTAGGTTCAATTTTAGCCGCTTCTGTTAGCGTGATGATTGCGCTTAAAGTGATTGGCGGACTATTTCTAATTTACCTTGCGATACAGGCTTTACGCGCTAATAAAAACTCGTATAGCAATTTAAATATGGTTGAGCAGAGCCAATCTAGCACTGAAAAACTGACGTTCTTAAAATAATTTTTTACTGGTTTTATGTCTGGGATTTTAAATCCAAAAAACTTGTTATTCTATCTCAGTTTATTCACAGTAGTGTTAACACCCGATGTAGGTTTAGCGTTCAAACTAGGCTTAGGGATTTGGATGATATCAGTTGTTTTCTTATGGGATCTCACCATTATATTTCTGCTTTCAACACCGAAAGTACGTACCCAATTTACTAAATCAGCTTATTACATTGATAAAGTAACAGGCGCAATATTAGGGCTTATTGGTTTGGCTATTGTAAAGTCTGCATTAACGAAGCAATGAATACTTTAAGTTGTAATTAATAAATTGTTCAATAACGAATTATTTATAGGTTAGTATTAATAATAAGCCAAGTTCAATTTAATACTCACCATTAAATACCATATGATTAAGGATATATTGGAAATGTTTTTTGTAAATAAATATAAAAATGAAATAAACAAACTAACACAAGAAAACATAGAACTTAGAAAGGAAAACAAAGATTTAAAAAATGAAGTCATAAATGCTAAACAACACTCTAAGGAAGTTACAGACGAAATAAGCGCAACAGCGCTATTAAAAGAAAATAATGGTGAAGTGAATAAGCACTGCTTAGAATCATCTGAGTTATTAAACCAAATTAGAATGTCTTTAGCTCAATCAACTTCAGATTTAATTGAAAACCGAGATGAATTTAATACATCGCAATCATTATTTGACGATATTGTTTCTTTATTACAAGAGACTCTTAAATCAACTAATCAAATTACCCAAGATACACAAGAAGCTTCCAATTCAGTTGATGAGTTAAAAACGGTTATCTCAGGGATTAATGAGTTTGTAAATATAATTAAAGGGATTTCAGATCAAACAAATCTTTTGGCTTTAAATGCAGCTATTGAAGCAGCTCGTGCTGGTGAACAAGGTCGTGGTTTTGCCGTAGTAGCAGACGAAGTTCGTAGTTTAGCCCAGCGTTCTGCTGATTCTTCTAACGAAATATCTAACCTTATTGATAAAGTTAATCATCAAATGGGCGGCGTAATTTCAAGTATTGAAGAAGTCGGTAAGAAAAGTACAACAATCAATGACAGTACAAGCTCTATATCTGATACAGCGAACAGCATTGTTAATTTATCTAAAAAAATGTACAGCGTTGTTACCCAGTCTACGGCTGACACTTTCCTACAAACAGTTAAAATTGACCATGTAGTTTGGAAGTTTGATGTTTATAAAGTGCTGCTTGGTATATCTGATAAATCTATTGACGATTTCGCTGATCATACAATGTGCCGTTTAGGACAATGGTATTACGAAGGTGAAGGTGCAAGTAAATATACAAACCACTCTGCGTTTCAACAAATAGAAACTCCACATAGTGCAGTTCATAATCATGGTCTTAATGCATTAAAAGCTCATATGAATAATGAATTTAACGTAGTGATTAAAGAGCTATCTCTCATGGAGAAATCTAGCTTTGAAGTAGTCAATAAATTAGTAGATTTATCGTCTCAAATTGCCACCAATAACCAATAACCAATAAGCAATATCAATGTCAGCCCTTTTTTGAATTAAAGAAATGGCTGACATAATTCATCACCTAGTTACCTAAGCAATATTCTCGACATCATACATTCATCAAAAAATTTACCGTCTTTATAAGATGCTTGTTTGAGTAAACCATCAAAGTTAAAACTATTTTTCTCTAACACTCGAATAGACGCTTTATTACAAGTAACTACTGAGACAAATAAACGAACAAAGTCAGTTGTGTTATTTAGCTCTTCAATAAACAATGATAGCGCGTTAGTAGCAATCCCTTGATTCCAAAGAGTCTTATTCGATAGCTCTTTATTTACAGGAAGTCGACCGATCCAATAACCCAGTTCAGCACTACGATGATATTCAAACTTTCCAGCTGTTGCAGAAATACAACCAACAAATACACCGTTATATTCTATTGCTTGAATAATTACATCAGTGGGTAACGAACTGTTTGCATGCTCAATCCACCAGCTCGCATCATCATGCGTGTATGGCTGTGGGATAGCCGCGGTAATATATTGAGTTGTTTGTATATCGTTTAAGTAATGTATTAATAACTTAGCATCAGTGGCTTTTAATGATCGTAATGTAATCATGACTCTCTCTTTGTACAATTAGCTCTTTTTATAATTGTCTTTTTTACACTTTATAAATTTGAAAAACTAAAATGGCGTTTGTGAATCAAACGATAATGGTTGTTTGGTAATGGGATGATTAAAGCTAATTTGTTTAGCATGTAACATTAAACGTTCGCTTGGTTTACCATATAAACTATCACCCACCATTGGTGTGTTTAATCCTAGATGATGAGCGCAATGTACACGAAGTTGATGCGTTCTTCCTGTTTTA
>CALJMY010000132.1 GCA_937981905.1 uncultured Enterobacterales bacterium | reverse complement strand
TGCCTCTTCATTATTTACTAACACTGCGACTAAAGCTGGTGATGGTGTTACAACCGCGCAAGTGGCTCAACAATTTCATCAAGGTAGTTTATCATTTACAAATAACGCGCTTGATTTAGCAATTACAGGGCCTGGCTTTTTTGTGACATCAGACAGCTTAGATTCTGCTGATTTGACGTACACACGTGCCGGTGCGTTCCAGCTTAATAATGATAACTTCATTGTCGATTCTAATGGTAATTTTTTACAAAGTTACCCAGTTAATAATGATGGTTCATCAGCGGCTATTAATTTAACATCAACAGAAGCAGTTCAAATTCCTGAAACAGCGGGTGTACCAGTTAAATCATCACAAGTTGAAATGTCATTTAATTTACCCGCTGGTAGTGATGACTTGTCGTTCGCTGCTTTTGATATTGCTGACCCTGATACCTACAATCATTCAACATCGATTACTATTTTTGATTCACTGGGTGAATCTCATGTTCAAACAAGTTATTTTGTTAAAGAAGCAAATGCTACAAACACAAATCGATGGGCACTATTTACAGCCGTAGATGGTATTAAAGTTGATGCTGTTGCAGCTGATGAATTAACACCAGCATCCACTGGAACAAATCATGTTGGTGCTGTTTTTACCTTTAACTCTAGTGGTGTTTATAACACGCCAACAAATCCTGATATCGAATTAGAAGAGCTTGGTGCTACAGGGGCTGGTGTATTTAGTGCTGGTGCTGATGGTACTCAATCAATTGACGTTAGATTAGACAGCCCTACGCAATTTTCTTCTGGTTTTGAAGTTAACTCTTTAGAGCAAGATGGTTTAACTGTTGGTCGATTAACGGGGGTTGAAATTGGACCTGATGGATTAGTTCAAGCAACTTACAGTAATGGTAGTTCAGAACCTTTAGGTCGTGTTGCTATGGCTCGTTTTAGAAATGAACAAGGTTTGAGTCAACAAGGTAATACATCTTGGAAAGCTAGTATAGGTTCAGGTGAACCGTTAGCTGGTGAAGGTGATAGCGGTACATTTGGTACAATACAATCTGCTGCCTTAGAGCAAGCTAATGTTGATTTAACGACAGAACTAGTTGACTTAATTACAGCACAACGTAACTTCCAAGCTAACTCACGTGCGCTAGAGGTTAACCAAACGTTATCTCAAACAATATTACAAATTCAGTAATTATTTGATATTTATAGCCAAATCAATCTCGATTTGGCTTTTACTTTCCTAAAATCCCCCTTACTACATAATATTTAATTTCTTGGCATACCCGTTGCATTGTTAAAACTAATCACGCTATTTATTAGCAAAACGATATTTTTTTGACGAGGTAAAAATGGATAAATTACTTTACGTATCCATGAGTGGCGCCAAAGAGAATTTAAATTCGATATCTTCATTATCCAACAATTTAGCGAATGCTAAAACAACGGGTTTTAAAGCGGATATAACTCAAGCTCGTTCTATGCAAGCATTCGGTGAAGGATTGCCAACACGTGTATTTTCACTAACTGAACGCCCTGCACAAGATTTTGCACAAGGCCCATTAATTACTACCGATCGAGACTTAGATGTTGCTATCCAAGGTGAAGGTTGGCTTGTTGTCGAATCGAAAGATGGAACCCCTGCACTTAGTCGTGCTGGTTCATTGCAAGTTGATAATGCTGGTATGTTACGAAATGGTTCTGGTGCTTTAGTCTTGGGGGACGGTGGCCCAATCGCGTTACCAATTCCTTTAGATAAACTAAGCATTGGTAATGACGGTGTAATAACTGTTCGTCCAAGTGGTGCACCAGCAACAGTTACTGAAGAAGCTGGCCGTTTACAGCTAGTCAATCCAGACATTAAAAATTTAACAAAAGGTGAAGATGGTTTATTTCGCCTGAAAGACGGCGGAGCCTTTGAAAACGATGCAGGAGTCAATCTTGCAAGTGGTATGTTAGAAGGTAGTAACGTAAGTGCTGTGAGTGAAATGGTTAATTTAATCACATTACAACGTCAATTTGACATGCAGGTAAAAATGATGAAAACGGCAGAAGATATGGACCGTTCTCAAGATGCCTTGTTACGTTTCTCATAAAATAGGAGAATTTTCATGAATGCAGCATTATGGATTAGTAAATCAGGATTAGATGCACAACAAACTGATATTGCTACAATTTCAAATAACTTAGCGAATGCTAGTACTGTTGGTTTTAAAAAGTCGCGCGCGGTTTTTGAAGATTTACTTTATCAAAACATTAATCAGCCAGGTGGTAAATCATCTCAAAACACAGAGTTACCAGCAGGTTTAATGTTGGGTGCAGGTGTGAAAGTAGTAGCGACTCAAAAAGAATTCACACAAGGCAACATGCTAACAACTGAAAACTCGTTAGATTTAATGGTTGAAGGGGATGGTTTCTTTGAAATATTAATGCCTGATGGCAATATTTCATACACACGAAATGGTCAATTCATGCTTAATGAAAACGGTGAAATTGTAACTCCAGGTAGTGGTTATTTACTACAGCCAACCATTACTATTCCAGAGGATGCTCGCAGTATTACAGTTTCGTCTGAAGGGGAAATATCAGTAAGCCAACTTGGTCAAGCTGAGAGTACCGTTGTTGGTCAGTTAACTATTTCTAATTTCATTAACCCACAAGGTTTAGAGCCTCTGGGACAAAATATTTATAGTGAAACAGGCGTGAGTGGAACTCCAATTCAAGGAACTCCTGGTCTTGATGGTTTAGGTTCTATTCGTCAAGGTGCACTTGAAACATCTAATGTTAATGTGACTGAAGAATTAGTTAACTTGATCGAGTCACAACGAATTTATGAAATGAATTCAAAAGTTATTTCGGCGGTAGACGAAATGATGAGCTTTGTTACTCAACAGCTTTAATTGATATGGAAAAGGGGATCACTATGATGAAAAATATCACTATATTAGCAATAATTGCAGTACTTACAGGATGTATGTCAACGCAAGAAAAACCCATTGCTGATGATCCTTATTACGCACCCATTTATCCTGAACAAGCGCCTGTTAATATAGTAAAAACAGGCTCATTATTTAATGTTAATAAAATTGAAAATTTATATGCTGATGTAAAAGCAAGACGTGTTGGTGACATTATTGAAGTAGTGTTAAGTGAAAACACGACGGCTCAAAAACAGGCGAATACTGACACTAGTAAAGAAAATACCTCTACATTATCTCCTATTACTGGTTTTAATGGACGAAACGCGACTATCGGTGGTAATTCATTAGAGTTTGGTTTTGATCAAACGAATGAATTTGAAGGGTCTAGTAATACAGATCAATCTAACAGTCTTACAGGTTCTATTTCCGTTAATGTTGTTCAAGTATTAAATAACGGCAATCTTATTGTTCGTGGTGAGAAATGGATGACAATTAATAACGGTGATGAATTTATTCGCATCAATGGCATCATTCGCCCGCAAGATATTAACGCTGATAATCAAGTGAATTCTATCAAGGTTGCTAACGCTCGAATTCAGTATTCTGGTACTGGATCTTTCGCTGATACACAAAAATCTGGCTGGTTGGCACGATTCTTCAATAGTAGTTGGTGGCCGTTGTAAAACGTCAATTTTATGTCAGGGGAATACCAATGAAAAAACTAACATTTATTAACAAGAATTTATTACTGTTATCACTACTTTTATGTTGCATAACAAGCGCTAACGCTCTTCGCATAAAAGATCTATCTTCAGTGAAAGGTGTTCGTTCTAATCAACTTGTTGGTTATGGCTTAGTTGTTGGTTTACCTGGAACAGGTGAGAGTAGTCCATTTACTGACCAAAGTTTTATCACTATGTTAAAAAACTTTGGCATAGGAATGGCACCAGGTATTCAACCAAAAATTAAAAATGTTGCTGCAGTCGCTATTCATGCAGACTTACATGCCTTTGCTAAAAACGGCCAAACTATTGATATTACGGTATCGTCTATTGGTAGTGCAAAAAGTTTACGTGGCGGCACATTATTACGTACTTTCCTTAAAGGACTTGATGGCAATGTTTATGCTGTTGCACAAGGTAGCATGATGGTATCAGGTTTTAGTGCAGAAGGTGCTGATGGCTCGAAAGTTATCCAAAACACACCTACTGTTGGCCGTATACCTAATGGTGCTTCTGTAGAGCGAGAAGTTCCTAGTGCTTTTGACCAAGGTGATTACATTACTTTTAATCTTCACACCCCAGACTTTTCAACAGCTCAAGCTTTTGCTGATGTCGTTAACTCATCATTAGGTGGTGGCGATGTAGCGAAAGTATTAGATGCAACATCAATTCAGGTAAGCGCGCCAAAAGATAGATCACAACGTGTTTATTTTTTAGCAACGCTTGAAAACCTGAACGTTAATCCTGCCAGTGCAGCAGCAAAAATTATTGTTAACTCACGTACCGGCACGATTATTATTGGTCAGCAAGTGAGATTAAAACCTGCGGCAATAACACATGGTTCATTAACAGTAACAATTGCTGAAGCGCCCATCGTTTCTCAACCTAACGCTTTAGCTAACGGAGAAACAGTTGTTACTGCTAATTCAGTGGTTGATGTTAATAGAGATGATAGTCGAATATTCAAATTTTCTCCCGGCACTACACTTGATGAATTAGTACAAGCTGTCAATTCTATTGGTGCTTCGCCATCAGATTTAATGGCGATATTAGAAGCCTTAAAACAGGCTGGTTCACTTCATGGCGAACTAGTTGTAATTTAAGGAGTAAGTTATGGATAATTTCTCAAAATCGTTATTGGGCAGCACACCAGCTACGCAAAGTAATTACCAAGATGTTGCTGGTTTGGATAATTTAAGAAAAGACGCTCAAAAAGATGAAAAGGGTGCTTTAGAAAAAGTTGCAAAGCAATTTGAAGGTATATTCATGAAGATGCTGTTAAAAAGTATGCGTGAAGCCAATAAAGCCTTTGAATCTGACTCACCATTTAACAGTCAAAGTACAGAAACATACCGTAACATGAGTGATGACCAAATGGCATTGGAACTCAGTGAGAATGGTAGCTTAGGCTTAGCTGACCTAATGGTCCAACAATTAAGCCCACAAACAAGTGGTATCACTCCAAGTAGTGCTCTACGTACAAACAATACTCCACTGGGTTCTGTATCAAAGAATAATACAACCAATGTTTTAAATAATGATGAAGCGATCCAAAGCAAAAATAATAAATCTGAACCTACATTTAGTACGCCAACTGAATTTGTTGAACAAATGATGCCGCATGCGCAAAAAGCGGCACAGACAATTGGTGTATCACCTCAAACATTGTTAGCGCAAGCAGCATTAGAAACTGGTTGGGGTCAAAAAATTGTCGGTCAGAAAAATGATTCATCAAGTTTTAATTTATTTAACATTAAATCAGATAAGCGCTGGGATGGTGAACAAATTGATGTTGAAACGATTGAATACAGAGAGGGCGTAGCTCTTAAAGAAAAAGCGTCGTTTAGAGCCTATGAAAGTTTCAAAGAAAGCTTTGATGATTTTAGTGAGTTTATAACAACATCCCCTCGTTATGAAAAAGCGTTAGAGAAAGTTTCAAATCCGGCAAGCTTTTTGCAAGGATTACAAGACGCAGGATATGCCACTGATCCAAACTATGCATCAAAAATTATGGCAGTTCTAAAACAAGTAACAAAATTAGCTCCGTAATAAACGGAGTTCACTGATAAATGTGACGTGGGGAATTTGATATGGCTGTTAATTTATTACAAGTAGGAGTTAGCGGCTTATTTGCCTCTCAACAACAGCTTGGGACAACTGGCCATAATATTTCAAACGTTAATAACGAAAATTTTTCTCGTCAAAAAGTAACTCAAGTTACAACAAGTCCTCTTGTTTCTGGTTCAAATTTTGTTGGTACAGGAACACGAGTTAATGATGTGTCTCGTGTCTTTGATCAATTTAGATATAACGAAGTCGTATTTAATCAAACACTCAATAGTGCCGCAGAAACAACAGCAGGAAAACTGCAACGCCTTGATGAAACTATGTCAATAATTGGTACCGGAATAACTACGTCATTAAATGATTTGTTTTCTGCTGTGAATTCATTAGTAGATGTACCTGGCGACCTTGGTTTAAGAGAAATAATGTTATCTAAAGCCGCTACATTATCTAACAATGTGACATCGGTTCAATCAGCGTTAAATAGTGAATTTAATTCTGCTAATGAAGATCTCGAATCAAGTGTTCAGGTAATGAGTGAAATTGGTGAACAGTTAGCTGTTTTAAATCGCGATATTGTTAAATCGTCTGCTGGTGGTGCTTCACCTAATGACTTACTCGATACTCGCGATGCATTAATTAAAGAGTTATCCGAATATACGACTGTTTCAACTATTGAAACAACAGATGGTGCTTTAAATGTTTATATAGCAGGTGGTCAAACGTTAGTAACAGGCACTACAACTTTCTCATTAGGTATTCGAGACGGTGATCCTGATGCTCGTCAACAGCAAGTATTTATTGAATCACCATCAGGTGCTCAACAAAATTTAATCGGTAATAGTATCGGAGGCAGTGTTGGTGCCTTAATAGAGTATAGAGATGGAATTCTTACTGAAACAATGAATCGAGTTGGCCAAACAGCTATTACGGTTGCCGACGCATTTAATACAGTTCAATCGCAGGGTATTGATCTTAATGGTTTAGAAGGCCAACCATTATTTCAAGACATTAATGATAATACGTCAATGGAACAGCGATTTTTAAGTAGTAGTTCAAACAGCGGTACTATTACAGGTGCTATCGAAATTACAGATACTAATGCATTAAATGACGATGACTATAAATTAAGTTACGACGGTGGAAGTTACACACTAACTAATAGCTCTACAGGTGAAACACAATCATTAGTAGCAGATAATTTGAGTGATCCTGT
>CALJMY010000131.1 GCA_937981905.1 uncultured Enterobacterales bacterium | reverse complement strand
GATTAAGAAACGGTAAGCGTGTAATAAACCTGCTGGACCGATAAATTTATCAGGGTTCCACCAGAAAGACGGACAAGATGTAGAACAACAAGCACATAAAATACACTCGTATAATCCATCTAACTTATCGCGTTCTTCAATAGTTTGTATGTGCTCACGTGCAGGCTGTACTTTACCGTCATTAATTAGGTATGGCTTGATCTTCTCGTATTGAGTGTAGAACTGGCTCATATCAATAATTAAATCACGAACAACTGGTAAACCAGGTAATGGACGTAAAACAATTTTGTTACCTTTTAGTGCTGACAATGGAGTAATACATGCAAGGCCATTTTTACCATTCATGTTTACGCCATCACTACCACAAACACCTTCACGACATGAACGTCTAAAAGATAACGTAGGATCTTGTTCTTTTAATAAAAGAAGTGCGTCAAGTACCATCATATCAGTACCATCTTCAATTTCTAATGTGTACTCTTTCATGTACGGTTTCGCATCAATATCTGGATTGTAGCGATAGATTGAGAATATTTTTTTCATCACTATTCCTTAATATGTACGTGCTTTAGGCGGAAACGCTTCACGAGTTTTAGGCGAGAAGTTAACTTCACGCTTGCTCATGATTTCAGTCGTAGGACTGTAGATACTATGGCATAACCAGTTATCATCATCACGATCCGGGAAATCTTCACGAGAATGAGCACCACGAGATTCTTCACGGAAGTTTGCTGCCATCGCTGTTGCGTATGCAGTTTCCATTAAGTTATCTAATTCTAAACATTCGATACGTTGAGTATTGAATTCTGATGAGTTATCAGACAGTTTAGCGTTTTGTAGACGTTCACGAATACTCTTAAGTTCAGCAAGACCTTCAGCCATTGCAGCACCTTCACGGAAAACCGAGAAGTTAAGTTGCATACAAAGTTGCATATCTTTCTTGATTTGAACTGGATCTTCACCGTCTTTGTTATTTTCCCAACGGTTAAGTCGCGTAAGTGCAGCATCAACTTGTTCTTGAGAAGCATCTTTGTGTGATAGGTCATTCGTTAGGTAAGAACCTAGGAATTTACCAGCACTTCGACCAAATACAACTAAATCAAGTAGTGAGTTACCACCTAAGCGGTTTGCACCATGTACAGATACACAGGCAATCTCACCAACAGCGAATAAACCTTCAACAACTACATCTTCACCAGCATCATTACGTGTCAATGCTTGACCGTGAATATTAGCCATCACGCCGCCCATCATATAATGACAAGTAGGTAGAATTGGAATTGGTGCATCAGCAGGGTCAATATGAGCAAAGGTACGTGACAAGTCACAAACACCTGGTAGGCGAGACTCAAGAGTTTCTTTACCTAAATGATCAAGTTTTAATAGACAATGTGGACCTAAAGGACCATCAAGACCACGACCTTCACGTATTTCATTCATAATTGAACGAGCAACAACGTCACGAGATGCTAAATCTTTAGCATTAGGTGCATAACGTTCCATGAAACGTTCGCCATCTTTATTTAAAAGATAACCACCTTCGCCACGACAACCCTCCGTTACAAGTACACCAGAACCAGCGATACCTGTAGGGTGGAACTGCCACATTTCCATGTCTTGCATAGAACAGCCAGCGCGGATTGCCATACCAACACCATCACCAGTGTTAATGTGAGCATTAGTAGTTGAAGCATAAATACGACCTGCGCCACCTGTTGCAAGAACAGTTGCACGACCTTTGAAGTAAACTACTTCGCCAGTTTCAATATTCATTGCAGTACAACCAACAACAGTACCGTCGTCATTTTTAACTAAATCTAATGCATACCATTCGCTAAATACATTTGTTTTGTTTTTAACGTTTTGTTGGTAAAGCAAATGTAATAAAGCATGACCTGTACGGTCAGCTGCAGCGGCTGTACGAGCAGCTTGCTCGCCACCAAAGTCTTTAGATTGACCACCGAAAGGACGTTGATAAATCTTGCCCTCTTCAGTACGAGAAAATGGAAGACCCATTTTTTCTAATTCAATAATTGCTTCTGGACCTGCTTCACACATATATTCGATAGCATCTTGGTCACCAATAAAGTCTGACCCTTTTACAGTGTCATACATATGCCAGTGCCAGTTATCTGCATGACTATTACCAAGAGCAACGGTAATACCACCTTGTGCAGATACTGTGTGAGAACGTGTTGGGAATACTTTAGAGATTAAAGCACACGTTTTGCCTTCTTGAGTAATTTGTAGTGCAGCGCGCATACCCGCACCACCTGCGCCAATTACAATAGCGTCAAATTCTAATACTGGAATACTCACCTTAGACTCTCCATAAAATAACTAAGCCTGCAATCACATAGCTAAATGCCGCAGCATTCAATGCAAGTTGAAGAACAAAACGAAGACCAACAGGTTTAACGTAATCAGTTAATACTTGCCATAAACCAATCCAAACATGGGCTAATAGCGAAAGCAAAGTGATAATGGTGAAGACCTGCATACCTAGGTTAGAAAAAAGCTCTTTCCATGACACATAATTAACATCAGTTGTTAGAAAGAAACCTAACAAAAATAATGCATACAGTGCTAAATTAATGCCTGCAACACGAATAATGATGTAATCATGAACGCCACTACGACCAAGCGTTGATGTGTTATTTACCATACCCAAACTCCTGCTAATACTGAAAGAATCACGGAAACTAACATCGTGATTTGAGCTGAAGTTGTGGCTGTTTTAAACTCTTCACCATAGCCCATATCCATAATGATATGACGTACGCCTACCACTAAGTGATATGCCAGTGCGGTTAAAATTCCCCAGAAGATGAACTTGGCCGTAATACTATCCAAAATGCTTTGAACGTTTTCAAACCCTGCAGGGCCAGATAACGATTCAGCTAAGAACCACATTAATATACCGGTAGCGAAGAACATAATGACGCCACTTACACGGTGTAAAATTGATGCGATTGCTGTTAATGGAAAGCTAACGGTCTGTAAGTCTAGATTTACAGGTCTTTGCTTTTTCACGATTTTGCTCACTTAAGCTAAATTTGGAGGCCCTTTTATTTTTATAGAAAGAGAAAGCATCTCGGGCTCCGACAAGATATGTACTTAATAATTAATTTACGTTAATTATTTATCTTTCTCTTTACATGGTGTTTACAAGTCATAAACATTGCTTATAAGCCAATAAACCCTACAAAAGTATACTGGGACTGCCGTCTAAATACAATTAGTGAGTGGCTATAATTACTCCTTTAAATTGCTATATGCTTATAAATAAATAATCTATTATTTTGCATATTCAATCATTATGCTTATATACCAACCCCTAAAAAGGTCAAAAAAAGAACGAAAAACATACATATAATGAATAATTAATGCCCATATCGTTATTTACACAAGCATTTGAATTGACAAGTTAGGCAATAATTAGGTTAAATGCAGGTCAATTTATTTATGTACGCTTAATATTTATAGCGAACCTATTAAAATAACCAAGATAATCACTCAGGAGCAAATAGTATGACACAGCGTCACGCCAACCTATCGATCGACGGAAACAGTATTATTGATTTCCCTATTTCATCAGGCACTGAAGGTTTTGATGTAATTGATATCAGTAAACTTGGCACTACAGGCCACTTCACATTTGATCCAGGATTTATGGCAACAGCTTCTTGTGAATCAGAAATCACTTATATCGATGGTGCTAAAGGTATTTTATTACACCGCGGTTACCCAATTGACCAACTAGCTAACAATGCTGATTACTTAGAAGTTTGTTACATCCTTCTTCATGGTGATAAGCCATCAGCTGACGAATACACTGAATTTGTTGCATTAATCAAAAACCACACAATGGTTCATGATCAACTAATGCATTTCTTCAAAGGTTTCCGTCGTGATGCACATCCAATGGCTATTCTTTGTGGTGTTGTTGGTGCTTTATCATCTTTCTACCATGATTCTTTAGATGTTACGAATCCTGAACATCGTGATATTTCAGCAATCCGTTTGATCTCAAAAATGCCTACATTGGCTGCAATGAGCTACAAATACAGCGTAGGACAACCTTTCGTATACCCACGTAACGAATTGTCTTACTCAGAAAACTTCTTAAACATGATGTTCTCTGTACCTGCTGAAGATTACAAAATCAGTCCTACAATTGCTCGTGCAATGGACCGTATCTTTACACTTCATGCTGATCACGAACAAAATGCTTCAACGTCTACAGTACGTTTAGCTGGTTCTTCAGGCGCTAACCCGTTTGCATGTATTGCTGCTGGTATCGCTTCTTTATGGGGACCTGCTCACGGCGGTGCTAACGAAGCTTGTTTAACAATGCTTGAAGAAATTGGTAGTGTTGATCGCATCGAAGAATACGTTGCTAAAGCGAAAGACAAAGCTGATCCGTTCCGCTTAATGGGTTTCGGTCATCGTGTATACAAAAACCATGATCCACGTGCAACAGTAATGCGTGCTACATGTCACGAAGTATTGACTGAACTTAACATCGACGATCCTCTATTAGACGTTGCTATGGAATTAGAGCGCATTGCACTAAGTGACCCATACTTCATCGAAAAGAAACTTTACCCTAATGTAGATTTCTACTCAGGTATCGTTATGCGTGCAATGGGTATCCCTACTTCAATGTTCACGGTAATCTTCGCATTATCACGTACTGTTGGTTGGATTTCTCATTGGAAAGAAATGCTAGGTCAACCTGGTCACAAAATCGGTCGTCCACGTCAGTTATACACTGGTGCTTCTGCTCGCGATTTTAAATCAGACGCTAAAAAATAATTTACAATTAATGTAATTATTCTTTAATGAATGATAAAAGCCTACTAAGTAATTAGTAGGCTTTTTTATTACCTCTATTGCGAACAGAAAAATATCTTAAAGCACCTTTCTCTTTATTTAATCAGATTCACCAACTCTATTAGTAAATTTAACCAAATAAATTTTTAAATTCATACAGAAAATATTTAACATGTTGTTTTTATTGACTTTAAAAATATGGCATACACCATGCTAATTAAAGATTATAATTTTACTTAATTACTCATAAGAGCAACGGATCATGCAAAAAAACTTAGCGTACTCGATTATCCTCACATCACTTATTATTTTAATATCAGCCTGCTCAGGTGATAATAAGGATGAAAAAGATAAAAAGAAAAAGTTTGCAATTCCCGTTGTTACATCATCAATTAAACAAGCAACAATATCTTCTACTTATCACTCAACGGCTACTTTAGAGTCTCGGAATGATGCACAAGTTATTAGTCGAGTCACAGGTATTATTGAGCACCTAACAGCAGAAGAAGGTGATTATGTTGAGAAAGGACAATTATTAGCAAAAATTGATTCACGCCGTTATCAATTATCATTGAATAAAGCACAAGCTGAATTAGCTAGTTTAAATTTAGAATTAAGCCGCCTTAAAAAGTTACACGCTAGAAAGTTAGTTAGTAGTGACCAAATAGATAAATTAAGTTTCTCAAAACAATCAGCAACAGCCGCTCGTGATTTAGCGGCATTAGATTTACAGGATAGCCAAATTAAAGCGCCTATTACTGGTTTTATTTCTCAAAAAATGGCTAAAAAAGGCCACTTCACACAATCATACCAACAACTATTTCATATTGTTAACCAGCAAGATTTACAAGCGGTTCTTTATGTACCTGAAGCACAACTTGCTAACGTAAAACTAAATCAATTAGCCACATTAACATTCTCAGCCCTACCCTCTAAAAAATTCACCGCAAATGTTCGTTCAATTTCGCCAATTGTCGACCATAACAGCGGTACGTTTAAAGTCATCTTGTCACTAGCTAATGAAAAATCGTTATTAAAACCAGGGATGTTTGCTCAAATATCAGTAGTATTTGACACACACCATAATGCATTAACAATTCCAAACGATGCAATTGTTTATCGAGATGGTCAAAAATATCTCTTTGTTATCAAAGGTAAGAAAGCCATTGAAATTCCAATCGCTACTGGTTTTGTCCAAGAGCAATTAACAGAAATCATTAGTGATATAGCGCTAAACAGCGAAGTTGTTATTCAAGGTCATCGTAATCTTAAGCATAAAGCCTTAATTGAAGTGATTAATAAACCTGCCGTTAAATCACATACGCTTGCTAGCGACCAATAGGATTTTATTATGAGCATTGTTGATACTGCAATTAAACGCCCTGTTACTGTTTGCATGGCTACCTTTGCCATTATTTTGTTTGGACTTGTGGGGTTATCTCGCTTAGCCGTAAACTTATTACCTGAATTAAGCTATCCAACACTAACCGTTCGTACTACTTATGCAGGTGCTGCGCCTTCAGAAATAGAGCAACTAGTCAGCAAACCGATTGAAGAAGCAGTTGGTGTTGTTAAAGGATTACGAAAAATAAGTTCTATTTCAAAGCCAGGTCAGTCAGATGTACTACTGGAATTTGAATGGGATGTTGCTATGGATATCACCAGTTTAGAAGTACGAGAGAAAATTGATTTAATTTCCTTGCCGTTAGATGTAGAAAAACCATTAATTCTAAAGTTTAACCCCAGTCTCGATCCCATTATTCGTCTAGGTTTACAACCTGTAAACCTAGTGAGTACAGATACTCAAGAAGGTATTCAAACATTAACAGCGATGCGTACATATGGTGAATACGATGTGAAACGCCAATTAGAATCTATTGCTGGCGTTGCATCCGTAAAATTAGGCGGCGGTTTAGAACAAGAATACCAAGTTATTATCGACCAACATAAACTCTCACAGCTTAATTTAAACAGCCAGCAAATTAGCCAATTAATTAGTAATGAAAATATTAATATATCGGCCGGTAAATTAATTGAAGGAAATACACAATATTTAGTTAGAACATTAAACCAATTTAGTCATATCAAACAAATTGGTGATTTAGTTGTTTATCAGAAAAATGACCAAATTATATATCTAAAAGATATTGCGACTATCAAAGATACCTATAAAGAACGCACTGATATTACTCGAATTAACGCGAAAGAAGCTGTAGAACTCGCTATTTATAAAGAAGGTGATGCCAATACAGTTGAAGTAGCTAACCGTATTAAAGACAAACTTGAACAAAATAAAAAGAATGGTGATAACCGTTACGAACTTACTTTAGTTTATGACCAATCAACTTTCATCAGTAATGCGATTAGTGAAGTTAAATCAGCTGCTATTATTGGCGGCTTATTAGCGATGTTAGTCCTTTATTTATTCTTACGATCAATTATTCCTACCTTAATAATTTCATTATCAATTCCAATATCGGTTATTGCAACCTTCAATTTGATGTATGGCAACGGCATTTCACTCAATATAATGTCACTAGGCGGTATCGCATTAGCGACAGGTTTATTAGTTGATAACGCAATTGTAGTGCTTGAGAACATTGCGCGGTACAAAGAACAAGGATTATCCAATGCTCAAGCCGCCGCAAAAGGTACAAAAGAAGTAAGCGGCGCAATTATAGCGTCAACATTAACTACATTAGCGGTATTTATCCCTCTTATTTTTGTGGAAGGTGTGGCTGGTCAATTATTTCATGACCAAGCGTTAACAGTAACCTTTGCTTTAATCGCATCATTGCTGGTCGCACTCACATTAATTCCCATGTTAGCGTCACGTAAAGCAGCAATTATAAAAAATGATGAAGATATAATTGAAAAATTAACGTTTTCAGAAAAAACTATAGGACAAAAAGTCGTTTCTATTTTAACTTTTCCTATTTATTGCTTATTTATTTTAATTCCGATTGGATTAACACGCTTATTCTTGATTGTATTTCATGCAATCAGTAAATTATTCAGCATTATATTGACCCCGATCACGGCAGTTTTTAACAAATCATTTAACAAACTCGCTTATTTTTTTAATATTCTATTAAAAAATGCATTACTTCACCCTTTAAAAACCTTGCTAATAACGCTGGTAATAGCCTGTAGTAGCCTACTAATTATCCCAAAAATCGGAGTAGAACTATTACCGCCATTAGCTCAAGGTGAGTTTTACTTAGAATTAGAACTTAATCCAGGCACTCCATTAGTTAAAACAGACGAAGCCGTTAATCAAATTTCACAGTTATTACGTGATGATAAACGTATAAAAAGTACGTATTCGTTGTCAGGTAGCGGTAGTTTAATGACAAGTAGTGCAAGTAAAGGCGGTGAACATCAAGCTAGATTGCAAATCATTGTGCATAAACAAAGTGATGAAAAAGCAGTGATGGATAAAACGCGTCTCATTGCACAACAAATTATAGGCGCTACCAACGAAATTAATCGCCCTGCATTATTCACATTGAGTAAACCAATAAGTATTGAATTAGCAAGTTACAGCCTAGACTCTCTGGATATTTACAGTAAAAAATTAGCAAGTTTAATGGATGAATCTGCAGTTTTCGACGACGTTATCAACAGTATGAGACGTGGCCAACCAGAATTGTCAATTATTTTCGACCACCAACGTATTGCTCATTTAGGGTTAAATAGTGCCGATATATCTCAATTAATCAGTGTGAAAGTTGGTGGTAATGTTGCTAGTCAATTTACTTTATTTGATCGTAAAATTGATATTTTAGTCCGTAGCCATTTAAGTCAGCGAAATTCAATTAACGATTTACGAGCGCTTATTGTTAATCCAAATGACTCATTACCTATTACACTATCTAGTATTGCCACGATTAAAGAAACGGTTGGACCAGCGCAAATAAACCGTATTAATCAACAACGAGTTGCTGTTATTAGCGCTAACATTGCAGTTGGCGATCAACAAACCGCAATGGCAAGTGCGACGACATTAATTGAACAACTTAATTTACCGCTAAATATAACGTCAAATTTTGGTGGACAAAGTGAAGAAATGGAACAATCTTTTAACTCGATGATGATGGCATTAGCGCTTGCTGTATTTTTAGTCTATCTAGTAATGGCATCGCAATTTGAGTCTTTACTTCATCCGTTAATTATCTTGTTTAGTGTGCCATTAGCGGGTGTCGGTTCATTGTTAGGGCTTTATATTACGGGCACAAATTTAAGTGTAATCGTCTTTTTAGGACTTATTATGCTTA
>CALJMY010000130.1 GCA_937981905.1 uncultured Enterobacterales bacterium | reverse complement strand
TTGCATCAGATAAGCCACCTGAACTAATGGCGATGTCTTTAACTCGTGCGCGCTTTGCTGAGGGTTTAGCACTTGAAAGCGTAAAATTTGAAGATAGTAGTGTTGCATTCTTAACTGGAATGTTATCGCTCATTGATACTATTTTAGGTGAAGATATGAGTGAAGCGATGGACAAATTACCGTTATCTGCAGATATCAAACAAGCGCTTATTTCAGGCGATGGTGTCTTAGCACATGCACTTAATGTCGCTAGAGCTTATGAGGCATCTGACTGGGATGTAGCGAAAAAAGAATTAGCA
The DNA here is from genome assembly GCA_937981905.1 of uncultured Enterobacterales bacterium. Lineage (GTDB taxonomy): Bacteria > Pseudomonadota > Gammaproteobacteria > Enterobacterales > Psychrobiaceae > Psychrobium. The sequence goes on along the minus strand of CALJMY010000130.1, from coordinate 28,995 downwards.
TTCCTAGCTATTGATGAATTGAAAATACCGAAAATTTATCATGACGCCGTTCAGTGGTCTAATGAACAAATGGAATTTATCCTCTCGACACATCATTAAGTTATTTCTAATAATGAAAATAAAAATGCCGTTGAACTTCAACGGCATTTTTTATTTTACGTCTTATATCAATTACTGTTATTGATTCGCTAATTGCTCAAAACATTTATCAGCAGCAGCTAATGTCGCTGTAATTTCATCATCAGTATGTGCAGTTGATAAGAAGCCTGCTTCATACGCCGATGGTGCTAAGTAAACACCAGCATCTAACATCAAGTGAAAGAAGGTATTAAAGCGATTAATATCGCATTTAGTCACTTGCTCAAAACAACTAATATTTTCTTGATCCGTAAAGAAAATGCCAAACATTGCACCAACATAATTTACAGTTAGTGGAATGTTATGTTTGTCAGCAGCAGCTTTAAAACCTAGTGCTAATTTCTCAGTAGCAGCAGTTAGTTTTGCGTGCAATCCTTCTTCTTCTAATAGTTCTAATGTTTTAAGGCCTGCAGCCATTGCAATAGGGTTACCAGATAACGTACCTGCTTGATAAACTGGGCCAGTTGGCGCTATGTACTGCATAACTTCTCTTTTACCACCAAATGCGCCCACAGGCATGCCGCCGCCAAGTACTTTACCTAATGTTGTGATATCTGGCGTTACGTCGTAATACGCTTGTGCGCCGCCTAGTGCAACACGAAATCCTGTCATCACTTCATCAATAATAAATAATGCGCCAAACTTATCACACACGCTGCGTAGTTTTTGTAAGAAATTATCTTGTGGTGGAATACAGTTCATGTTGCCAGCAACTGGTTCAACAATGATACAAGCGATATCATCACCATGTTCATTAAATAACGCAATTACAGAGTCGATATCATTAAATGTTGCTGTTAACGTATGCTTAGCAAAATCATGCGGAATACCCGGAGAACTTGGCTGTCCCAGTGTTAAAGCACCAGAACCAGCTTTAACTAATAATGAGTCGGCGTGGCCATGATAACAACCTTCAAATTTTAAGATTTTATCGCGATTAGTAAATCCACGCGCTAAACGAATAGCACTCATTGTTGCTTCTGTACCAGAGCTAACCATGCGGACTTGATCCATTGACGGTACTAATTTTCGTACTTTCTCAGCCATTTCTACTTCTAATGCTGTCGGTGCACCAAAGCTTAAACCAAAGGCAGCTTGGTCAATAACTGCTTGTCTTACTTGTGGGTTGTTGTGACCCAAAATCATTGGTCCCCAAGAACCTACGTAATCGATATATTCTTTGCCATCAACATCGGTAACAATTGCGCCGTCAGCTTTTTCAATAAAAATTGGACTACCGCCAACACCTTTAAAGGCGCGAACAGGGGAGTTTACACCGCCAGGGATTGTTTCTTGTGCTTGTTCAAATAACTGTTGTGAACGACTCATGGTTGTTCCTTAATTTTAAAATTAGATAATGTGATAAATTATTTTTTTGTAAACCAATTAACGTCAGTTTCATGTTTTGTTACTTGATCGCTTACGCCCAATGTTAATGCAAACAAAGCCATACGAATAAGTACACCGTTTTCAACTTGGCGGAAAATAGCAAGATTTGGATTAAGATTTAAATCAGTATCTAATTCGTTAGCGTCACAGCGACTGTCGCGTGGCAAGGGGTGCATAATTACCGTATTAGATTTACAGTGCTGGGTATAAATTTGTTGATTTAATCTAAATTGGCCACGATATAAATCAGCTTCTTGTTGATCGCTAAAACGTTCTTCTTGAATACGCGTTAGATAAAGAATGTCTGCTTCAACATTACCCTCAATGCTGTCAGTGATAATTACTTTGTGACCTGCATTTTCTAAAATCGATACAATATCATCTGGCATAGCTAATGCCGCTGGAGATATTAAACTGAAAGTGATATTTGAATATTGACTCAACAGTTTAGATAATGAATGCACGGTACGGCCGTGTTTTAAATCTCCCACCATTGCAATATGCATATTATCAATGCGTTGTGCGCTGCTCGCTAATTCTTTTTCAATAGTATAAAGGTCTAATAATGCTTGAGTTGGATGCTCATTTGAACCATCACCACCATTAATCACCGGCACTAGAGAACCCTTTGAAAACTCTCTTACAGAACCTGATTCTGGATGGCGCATCGCAATAACATCAGCATAACTACTCAATACACGCGCCGTATCAAATAATGATTCGCCTTTAGATAAGGCTGAAGTACTCATACCTGTGGTTTCACGAACAAAACCACCCAGTAAATTAAATGCACTACCAAAACTAACACGTGTTCTTGTGCTTGCTTCAAAAAACATATTACCTAAAATGGCACCGTCTAATACCTGTGTACGCTTTTTGCGTTGTGCATAAGGTAGCATCATGTTGGCTGTTTCGAATATTTTAGCAATCGCATCACGATCGAGTTGATTGACTGATAAAATATGATTTCCGGTAAAGTCGGTCATGCAAAAACCTCAAAAATTATAAAAGAGTGCTAAAAAAGCAGAGAGCCTAAACAGAGCCCATAATTGGGGCAAAATATACCAGAAATCAGTCTTTCATACCAATTCATAATCATTGTTTTAAGGCATTTTTACCTGTGTTCAACTTAAAAGCTATATCTTCATTGAATACGGCTATTAATACACAAATAGAGATTATTCGTATTCAGTATGGAGGTGTTTCACTAGTGCTCGCCAAGTGACAAATCCAATCAATTGCTGTGATGGCCTATCAACGACTAGTACATAACCATTTCTGCTTGGTGCTAAATGATTATAAACATCTGCCAGCGTGTCGTTATCAAAGACAACAGGTAAAGGCTCTATTGAATTAGGAGCTAGAAATGTCAATGTTTCAGGGTTAGGTTGAATAAATGTAGGAATAGACAGTTTATGATCAGTGTCTTCTAATTCATGAGTAATACATTGATATTTTCTACGTAATAAAGCTAATACGCCTGTCGCTTGTAAATTGTCATAAACGGGCGTTGTTTTGTATGGGAGATTTTGACTATCTAGTTGTTCTAAGAATAGTGATTTTAAACCAAATACTTGTTGAGCTACGAGAATTGCAGGAACAATAACAAGTAAACTGGGAAAAATGATAGAGGTTTGCTCTGAAATTTCTAACGTAGCGACTAATCCAGCCATAGGAGCGTTTAAACTCGATGCCATTAACGCAATCATACAAATAATGACAACCATTGAAGCATAAGGTAAAAATTGTGGGAAATAAGGAATAATACTCCAAATGATAACGGCACCTAATAAAGCGCCTAACGCATATAAAACGCCAATAACACCACCAGGAATACCAAGACCTAAAGCGAAAACGGTCGCAATAAATTTACCAATTAAGATCATCGCAATAAAACTTAATTCTGGTTGTTGGCTAAAAGCAATGCTGAGCGCGCCATGCTCAGTGCCGACAACGTGAGGTAAAAACCATGCAATAACACCGACAATAATACCAGCTAAGGGTAAACGAATGGCCATACTCATCGTTGATGATGCATTCATTACACCAATTAATGATCGATTAAAAATAGTAGCGGCAATACCAATGATTACACCTAAAAACATTAATGGTGCAATCGCATATATCTCAACATCGACAATCGCAAGATTAGTATAGATATAGGAATCACTAAAAAATTGCTGACTGATAGTACTACCAATGAGTGACGCGACCATTAGTGGTAAAAATAAATGAAGGCTAAATTGTAATAAAACGACTTCTAATACAAAAATTACCGCAGCAAGAGGCGCATTAAACGTTGCTGATATGCCTGCTGCAATACCACAAGCAGTTAAAATTCGAGTCGCATTATGAGGAATATTAAATTTTTCTGATAAATAACTCGCACTACCAGCTCCCACATGAACTGCTGGTCCTTCTTTACCTACCGAAAATCCACTCGCTAATGCAGCAATCGCACTAAAAAATTGATTAATAGTATTGCGAATAGGAATAAAACCATAATATTTTCGTTGTCGGTGCAATACAAAGGGAACACCCATACGGTGGTATTTTTGATGACTAATAAATGCTATGAATAAAATAACTAATGCGCCTATTAAGGGCGCGATAGAGCGAAGTACCTGACCATCTTCGCCAAAAGCATCATGTTGACCTAAATTAAAAAATAATTGGATGTATTCAAAACTAAGTCGCATCGCTACAATAGCAAACGCTGAAATAGCACCGACAATTGCACCTAATAACACTAATTGCCATGAAGTGTCAGCTTTTGATAATGTGTAATTAATCGTGTTTTTAATGTTCATTATTACTGAATATTAGCCTAGGTTATTAATCAATGATATTTTACTGCCAACATAGCGTCATTATCATTTATAAAGACGCGGTATATTATTTCTATTCTATTGAAACAGATAAAGGTTCTAATGTTAAGTTTAAACACATTTTTTAAGCCCCGATTTGGGTACTTCACATTAATTGGAGCTATGGTCTTTGGGGCACTTACCGCAGCTTATTTATATCAACAGCAACAAAAATTACCTGCTGTAAATCCTAAACTAGCAGAATTAGCCGCGCAAAATAACAATCTTAATAATTCGTTAGCAAAAGCAATAATGGCATTAGATATTGAGCGAAAAACAATAACTGAAATGAATAGTACGTTGTTAACTTTGCAGTCTGAATCGCTTGAGCAACAATTAGCGTTACGGTTTTATCAAAAAGTAATGGCACCAGAGTTTACAGCGAATGGTGTGCATATTGAAAAAGTAATTTTAGAACCTGGTATTAGTCCAAGGCATATTCGTGTTGAAGTACTAATTGCGCAATTAGAAAAGCGTAAACGTTATATTAAAGGCGATGTGTTGTTAGAAGTTATTGGTAGTCTTAATGGTAAACCTGAAATTGTAAATGTCAGTTCATTGATCAAATCGAGTAAAGATTTAAAGCTTAGTTTTAGATTTTTCCAACATATTAAAAGTGAATTTGAATTACCTGAATATTTTTTACCTGAATATTTTAAAGTTATTATTAAAATGCCTAAACAACGAGGGCAAAAATCAGCAAATGTTAGCCAAGAATATTCATGGAATGAATTGGTTAAGTCACCTATAGCACCTATGTTTCCCATAACATATTAAGTTGATAAGTGCGCTATGGTGTATTGTTTATCAATTAATCGTTGCACCGAGCGAGACACTATAAGATAATTGACCGAATTAGTCAGGTATATGCCTGAACGCAATAGTTAAGAGGTTAATATGTCAGTTGAAGTTGTTGAAGCGGGTATACCATTAGAGTTTACACCGGAAGCTGCAAAACGCGTAAAATTTTTGTTGGAAGATGAAGGTAATGACAATCTAAAATTACGTGTTTATATTACTGGTGGTGGTTGTTCAGGTTTCCAATATGGTTTCACATTTGATGACAAAATGAATGATGGTGACATGACGTTAGAAACGGATGGCGCAAAAATGGTTGTTGATCCAATGAGCTTACAATATCTTGTTGGTGGTCGTGTTCATTTCACTGAAGGGCTAGATGGATCGCGTTTTTTAGTTGATAACCCTAACGCTACGGCGACTTGTGGTTGTGGTTCAAGCTTTAATATTTAATTAAGATTTTATCTTTATAAAGATAATTGGAAGCCGTTTTAATGTAAATTAAAACGGCTTTTTTGTGCGTGAAATAATTTTAGTGATTAATTACTTGGCAATATATTATTATCAGGAATAGTAATAGTTACATCTTTTTTAAGCATTGTTTGACAAGCCAAACGATAACCTTGAGCTAGTTCTTTGTCGCTTAATGTTAATTTTTCTTGATCATTAAGTGGTTGCTGGTCATTAATCATCACTTTACATTGAGCACAGGTACCTTTGCCACCACAACCTGACGGTATTGCAACATCATTATCAGTTAAGGCTTCTAATAAAAGCTGATTAGTTTTTACTGATAAACAGGTATTATTCGTTTCCGTGTTTACTACTACAATGTTTATTGTGTTTGATGAGTTGTTTTTTCTACTTAATCGACACGTTAATATTAATAATATAAAACCTGCCAAACAAGCAATCGTAGCCAATGCCGCAACAATAATGATTAATGGATTATTAAAATCGTTACGAAATTGGTAATCCATAATATGGAGCATCCACAAGAAGTCTTTTATACGCCAACCATCTTCAATAATTGTTAATGCTCGACCAGTATAAGCATCAATATAAAGTGCGCTATTATTCTTATTATCAAACTGAACTTGCCATAGCAAACGTTTAAATTTTCGTGATTCAATATAGTCAGGCTTCACTAATGTTAATGATTTAATCGGCAATACAGGCGCTACTACATCTTTTACAATAGTTTTAATTTCTTGCTCTGTTAACACCTTGTTATTTAATGAAAGCGTTAATGGCTGAAGTTTTTCACCGTTATTGATATAAACCAAAGGCGCACCTTTGGTTGCATTTATATTGATACTAATTGCTGTTGGATATTTTTTGAGAATATTTTTGAAATCAATTGATTGAGGTGAAAATGATAATGTAGAAGTATTATTAATTTTTAAGGTCGATTTAATTTTATCGTGACTCATTAAGTTAAAAGCTAATCCACTAATAACCCATAATAATAATTGAATACTAGCGACTAGCGCCAACCAGCGATGTATGCCTTGTAAAATACCTAGTTTCCCAACTGGAATTGGCAATTTTATGGCATAAAATAACAACCATAAGCCAAGTGTTATCATCAATAGAGCAATGCTAATAGCTATTAGTAACAATAGATTATGGCTATCTTCACCATCTTCATAATCCATAATGTGCAATGACCATAAGAAATCATAAACACGCCATAAGTCGCTCCGCTTACTAATTAAGCGTGCTGTATTCGGCGAGAAATATAAACTTGGATTAAATGTTGAATCAAAATCTACTCGCCATATAGGACTATTTCGACCGCCTAATTCTTCAGGGTATTGAGATAATTTTTCAATATGAACAATAGCAGCATTATGAGAAAAACTTTCAATAGCACGCTGTTTTATATAATCAACGGTTACCTCAATTTCTTGCCCGCTTTGTGCGTTAATTAAGGTCTTGTTATTAATAATAAAGACTGCTTTTGCTAGTTGTTGAGTTAACCGTATATTTTTAATTTTGGAGATCTTGTCGGGAATATTAGCTATCGTGGTTGCAGGAATTGGTTTTGGGGTATTAATAAATTGGTCACCATGAATAAGTGAAATATTCACGCTAACCATAAATAGTCCTGTGATTACCCAAATCACAAGTTGAACACCTACAATGACACTTAGCCATTTATGTAAAGTTCGTATTTTTGAATGCCATGACGAGCTTTTTTTCAGGGATTGCGCAATCAATTTAACTACCTAGCTTAATATATTTTAGGATTAATAATGTGTATGACGTTTAGAGATCGTTACATCAAAAAATTGGGCATATTATACACAAAAAAAAGATGGAAGAGGTTCGATAAGTAGAGGGGATTATGTCTATTGAGGAGGGTTAATAAGAATTTGGTAATGCATTATGCACTACCAAATTTATGAATAATTAATATCTAATCTTCATTATCAACCGATGAAGGAACGAATAAATGTCCCATTTTTTCAGCTTTAGTATTAAGGTAATCATCATTGTGTTTATTACGGCCAACTTGCAGTGGTACTTGCTCTACCACATCAATCCCTACATCTTGTAATGCTTTTACTTTGCTTGGGTTATTAGTCATCAAACGAACTTGGGTGACATTAAAATGTTCGAGCATTGGTTTACACATATCAAATGTTCGTAAATCAGCAGCAAATCCTAAGCGTTCATTGGCCTCTACTGTGTCAGCTCCGTCATCTTGTAGGTGATAAGCACGAATCTTATTAATTAACCCAATACCTCTGCCTTCTTGACGTAAATATAAAATAGCACCTTGACCTTCAGATACAATTTCTTGCATCGCTGTTTCTAACTGATAACCACAATCACATCGCATGCTAAATAACGAATCGCCTGTTAAGCACTCTGAATGTAAACGAATTAGTAAAGGCTTGTCTGACATTATATTGCCATACGTTAAAATTATATGTTCTTGATCACTTTTAAGCTCGGTAAAACCGTGCATTGTAAACTCACCTAAACGAGTAGGTAATCGACAAGAATCGACGTATTGAACTGACATAAATGGGCCTTATAAAGTCGGGCATATATTACAAATTTAATGATGTACTTTCTATATGGGCAAGGCGTTAAAAAAACAAGTTATCTTGCCTAGTTATTATATCTACCAAAGACACTTTGCGATAGTATTAGCTTATAAAGTCTCACCAGAAAAGCTTAACAATGTACAAATTGTTAATAAATAGCTTTTGTCATTTAGAATTTAAGGATTATTAATCGATGTATAATGTGACAATGTCAATACTATGCCTTGCATGGTTCGGGTTATGTTGGTTCGGTTATACTTTTTTTGCCAAACGACAAGCAAAGAAAACACACTGTATTTCATCTGTCATGCATCGTCATCGAATTTCCTGGATGACCCGTTTATTGTACCGAGATCATTTTATTGCTGACACTTCGTTACTAGCTAGTTTAGCCCGTCAGGTTACCTTTTTTGCTTCGACTACCATGCTTATTCTCGCTGGATTGTTAACGGTATTTTCAGCATCAGAACGTCTGTTTACCATCTTATCTTCGATTCCGGGACTTTATCCTGCAACGTTATTAGATATTCAGGTTCGTTTAATGATCTTAGTTGTATTATTTATTTACGCTTTTTTTACTTTTACTTGGTCAATGCGTCAATATGCTTTTTGTTCAGTATTAATGGGGGCTTGTCCTCATGCACCTAAAGGTGAAGAAATTAATGAAAAAAATGCGAATTATATTAAAAATTTAGCAAAAATTATTGATCAAGCAGGCCATAGCTATAATTACGGATTACGATCGTATTATTTTGCGCTATCAATGCTGGCATGGTTTATCCACCCATTTGCCTTTGTGCTTGCGACGACTATCGTTGTTGTCGTGTTATTTAAACGTGAATTTCATTCACGTACTTTATTAATTATGAACGAAATTGATAACCCTTAATTTTATTATTACCAAGGACATTCTAGATTTATGAAACGATTTAAACGTTTTACTTTAAGCATCACAGCTCTTTCATTGTGTGGCTTAAGTTATTTTTCAGTAGCTCAAGAAGAACCAGAGTTTCAAACATGGCTTAGTGCATTAAAAATAGAAGCTAAAGAAAAAGGGTTTAGTGATCAGCTTATTAAGGATGCTCTTAATGATTTAAAACCCTATCCAAAAGCGATTAAAAGCGATCGTGCACAGCCTGAATTTAAACGTACTTTTGAAACTTACAGTACAAAACGTTTATCTGAGTGGCGAGTAAAAACAGGATTAAAAAAGAAAGTTGAATATAAAGAGCTGCTTGAAAAAGTAGGTAAAGCGTATGGAGTTCAACCGCGTTTCATTTTAGCTTTTTGGGGGTTAGAGACCAATTATGGTACGTACACAGGTAATAATGACATTATTCGTTCATTAGCAACACTTGCCTATGATAAGCGCCGTGCTACTTATTTTCGTAAAGAATTATTTAATGCTTTAACTATATTAAAAGAAGGTCATATCGCGCTTGAAGATATGAAAGGTTCATGGAGTGGTGCTATGGGGCAGGGACAATTTATGCCTTCTAGCTTCTTACAACATGCACAAGATTTTGATGGTGATGGCAGAAAAGATATTTGGAACACTCAAGCTGATGTTTTTGCTTCTATCGCTAAATATCTTAAGCATTATGGCTGGAACGATCAGCAAACTTGGGGACGTAAAGTACAGTTACCTGAAAATGCTAAAGCTTTGATGAAGCAAGTAAAAGTTGAGACGCCAGAAAAAGGTTGTCGAGCGTTGAGAAGCCATAGCCAAAAGTTGTCACTGCAACAATGGAATGAGTTAGGTGTACGTCGATTAAATACAAAAGAATTACCTGACATTGCGCTTCCAGCAACGTTAACAACACCTGATGGTGTTGATGGCTCTGCATTTCTTACTTATGGTAATTTCCGCACAATATTACGTTATAACTGTGCTAACAGTTATGCATTAACCATTGGCTTGTTATCAGATAAGTTTAAATAATGTGGATTTATTTTACGCTATTGGCTGCTTTTTCTCAGTCATGGCGTAATGCATTTCAAAGTGAGTTAAGTAAAGATGTCAATGTTGTTGGCGTTACCCTTGCTCGCTTTTTGTGGGCAGGGCCTTTGGCTGCGCTATACTTATTAACCTTATATTTTTTTGATTCTACTGACTTACCAGTACTCACAATAAAATTAATGCTATTTGTTGTTGGGGCTTCCGTGATGCAAATTGCTGCAACAGCATTGATGGTGCAATTATTTAAACTTAATAATTTTGCCGTTGGTGCTGGACTTGCTAAAAGTGAAGCTTTAGTCGCAGCTATTTTAGGGACGCTGTTTTTTGGTACCAGTTTAAGTTTATTTGGATGGGGCGGTGTACTGTTAGGCGCTGTTGCCATCTTATTAATGAGCTCTCGCCAAGGCTTCAAAGGATTATCACTTAATACGTTATTACTAGGTTTAGCGTGTGGAACATGTTTTGCCTTAACGTCTTTATGGGTGCGTGAAGCGAGTTTAACACTTGATTTACCGGTTATTCACCGGGCGGCGTGGGTTTTATTATTTGTTGTTTTATTACAGACTTTTTTATTAGTCAGTTATCTTTTAATAAAAGACAAATCAACTATTCAGCTTTTACTAGCGAAACCTAAATTAACGATACTCACAAGTTTAACAAGTTGTTTAGGATCTATCGGTTGGTTTAGCGCTATGGCATTGCAAAGTGTGCCTTATGTTAAAACGTTAGGGCAAGTTGAAGTGTTTTTCACTATGTTGGTTTCATATTTCTGGCTTAAACAATCAATCAATATTAAAGATGGTTTAGGGTTAGTATTGATTGCGATCGCCGCTGTCATGGTGATGTGGAATTAATTAACTATTCTTTATTACATCGAATTATTTCCATAAAATTAAGGTAAAATAACGCCTTTATTATGTATTAGAGATTGCTTACCCATGGAATTTAAATTTAAAACAGATACGCTAAATGATTCTTATCGTGTTGAATTCTCAATGGAACATGAAGCTTTTGGTCGTTGGTTATTAAGTGAGTTGGGGACAGAGCCTGAAGATATCAAAGCATTATTAGTAACCGTTAACAGCATGAAAGGTGATAATGATCTTGAAAAAATTATCGAAGGGCGAGACTTTTCATTAACCTTAACTAATGATGATGTAACAGTAATAGCTAACAGCCTACATATTGATAGTGAATTACCTGCAGGTGAGGATTTATCACATTACGATGATGAAAGTACTAGTGGATGTGGCTTAGAAGATTTTGAAACGATGCTAGAAAGTTGGCTAGAGTTTGTACAATAATTATATAAATTATTGGCTTAAATAAAATGAAACGCCCTGATGATTAAATCATCAGGGCGTTTTTTTATTCCGGAGATACGACAATAAAACGTAAACAATCGAGTAGCACTTGGGCATTATCGATATATTTAGCGAGTTGTAACTTCTCTGTTTGTAAATGCGCAATTTCTTCATCACGAATATTAGGGTTAACGGCTTGTAAGTCGATTAAACGTTCAAGTTCATTATCTAATTCTTTCGTCATTTTTTCTAATGCAGAGGCTTTAATCGCTTCTAATGAATTTTTAGCTTTTACAGTACCTTCTTGCACTTGTTGATGAATAAAGGCTTGTGATGCACCTACTAATTTACTAGCAATGTGACGCCCTATAGGGCTTAACTGATCGCTCAGTTTCTCATAGCTAATATTCTTATTAAGTTCGTTACCTTGTTTATCCATTAATAGACGCATAGGTGTTGGCGGTAAAAAACGTCCTATATGATATTTTTTAGGCGCTGATGTATCAACCACAAAAATAAGCTCTAACAGCATAGTACCTGCTGGTAGTGCTTTACTTTTTAATATTGATACCGCGTTATTACCAGTTGTATCTGTTAACACCATGTCGATGCTGCCTTGAACCATCGGATGTTCCCAATTAATAAACTGGAAGTCTTCACGAGCAAGTGCTGTGTCACGATTAAACGTCACCGTAGTGCCGTCTTCATCGATACAAGGAAAGTGGCTGTGAAGCATGTGACCACCAGGTTTTAATACCAAGGCATTATCACTGTGATCTTCTTGCTCAACGCCGCAAATATCCATCATATTAAACATAAATGTTGGTAACTGCGTGCCGTTATCATTTTTAGCAATGCGTTCAGCAATAATTTGACCAGACTTTTGACCACCAGAATTAAGTTCTAATAAACGGTCACGTCCACTTTCTATTTTTTCTTTAAGCTCATGATGAATTTCACTAGTCTGATTAATGACTTCTTCTAAACTCTGAACACTTGTTTCTTGATCGTGTAATAACGCGAATAAAGATTCTTTTACTTCATTAAACACAATGCCGCCAGATGGGCATGTTTTCTCAAAAGCGTTTAGACCTTCATGATACCAATCTAGTAATACTTTCTGACTTGAATCTTCAAAGTATGGCAAATGTAGTTGAATATCATTAGCTTGACCAATGCGATCCAAACGGCCAATACGTTGCTCTAACAAATCAGGATTGAGTGGTAAATCAAACAATATTAAATGACGTGAAAACTGGAAGTTACGACCTTCAGAGCCAATTTCAGAACAGACTAAAACCTGAGCACCATTTTCATCTTGAGCAAAATAAGCGGCGGCTTTATCACGTTCAATAATAGAAAGACCTTCATGGAATACTGCACTTCGAATAGCTTCTTTTACACGTAACGCTTGTTCAATCACTAACGCTGTATCAGCATGAGCACAAATTATTAGCATTTTTTCTTTAGTATCTTTGATTAATTCAATTAACCAATCGATACGTGGATCAAATGACCACCACGAAGCGTCTTTTCCTTCAAATTCTTGGAAAATTTCTTCAGGGTATAATGATTTTAATGCGCCTTGCTCAATACTTTTACTGCTGCCCATCATTTTAGCGACTTTAATCGACGTCGAGTATTGCTTAGGCATTGGCAAAGGATATGAATTAACAATGCGATCTGGAAATCCTTTAACTGCTTGTCTTGTATTTCGCATTAAGACACGGCTTGTGCCATGACGTTCTAATAAAAGTTTTAATAACGTATCGCGTTCATCGGCATTTTCATCGTTATCAATAGCTTGTAATAAAGATGAAATATCACGTTCTTTTAATAAATCAATTAATACATTTTTAGTATTTGTTGATAATGTTTTTTGCTCGAGTAATTCATTAGCTGCATTAGCTATATGTTGATATTCAGCTTCTTCTTTTAAGAACGCTTGATAATCGTAAAAGCGATCTGGATCGAGTAAACGTAAACGCGCAAAGTGAGATTCATGACCTAACTGATCAGGTGTTGCCGTTAATAATAAAATACCAGGTGTGTTGTGAGCTAAGCCTTCAACTATGCTGTATTCTCGTGAAGGTTTTTCACTATTCCATTCTAAGTGATGTGCTTCATCAACAACCAATAAATCCCAGTCTCCATCAAGCGCTTGCTTATAACGAGTACCTTTACGAAGGAGTGATAAACTGGCAATAATTAATTGTTCAGTATCAAACGGGTTTTCAACATCCATATTTGCTTCAACACAGCGCTCTTCATCAAAAATAGTAAAATTAAGATTAAAGCGGCGGCGCATTTCAACAAGCCATTGATGTTGCAGAGTTTCAGGTAATAAAATTAACACACGTTCAGCACGCCCAGATAGTACTTGCTGGACAATAATCATACCTGCTTCGATAGTTTTACCTAAGCCTACTTCATCGGCCAGTAATACGCGGGGCGCATGTCGTGAGCCAACTTCTTTGGCAATGTGCAACTGATGCGGAATAAGACTAGCGCGAGTTCCAGCTAAGCCTAATAGATCATTCTGTGCCATTTGATGACGAACATTTAAACAATCATAACGTAGTGCAAAGTGATTCATTCGTTCAATTTGACCAGCAAACATACGGTCTTGAGGTTTATTGAATCGAATGTTGTGGCACAACATGACTTCACGTAGTGAAATGTCTGTTTCTTCAGTATCTGTACGCGTACCTACATAAGTTATAAGTCCGTCATTTTCTTTGACTTCTGTTACTAAGATAGACCATTCTTCATGGCTTTGTATTGTATCGCCGATATTAAAAATAACTCGCGTTAACGGGGCATCGTTACGTGAAAAGTGGCGACTTTCGCCAGTAGCTGAAAATAAAATGGTAACAGTACGTACGTCGACAGCAACAACAGTACCTAATCCGAGATCCGATTCGGTATCACTAATCCAACGCTGAGCCAAAACATAAGGCATTTAAAGAATCTCTCTAATCTGACAAAAAAACGGTGCGTATCTTACCGCATGCTATAGGGCATTGCATGGCAATTCTGATACTATTTTAACGATTATTTAAAGTGTAGCTGCTTATCACGTTTTATACTAAAAAATTGTTGATATATTGCTAATCTTTTAGGGGTATAATCTACGCAACTTTATACAAATTATTATGCCAATCGATAACGTTCAGATTGTGGGTAATTAGCAGGGTCTAATTTTGAAAACAAACTTGTTAAGTAAATATAATAAGACGGTTTTATATACTTATTTCGCGGTTTTAGCGATGACAGTCGTCACTTCACTTTGGGTATTAAATAAAAATAGAAATGAAGCGGTTGCTGAACGGTTTTCGCAAATAAAATCACATGAGCACCAAGTTGAATTACTCCTAGATTCAGGTGTTCGCGCCGTCAATTCTCTTAATCAATACGCGACTAAACATTTGAGCTTAGCGGAAGCCCCTCGTATTGATCTATTACTTTCTTATTATTACTACTCGTATAATTTTATCGATAAAGTTTTTGAAATTGTGCCAAATATTCAAGAAGACCTACAAGATAAATTCAAGTTTGAAATTGGACTCATTTCAGGGACAGGGAAATTAGAAGGCCGTACTAAACAATATTATCGAGAAATGGATATGTTGTTTGAAATGAATTTATCTTTCCCTGTTGCCATGGAAATGGTGCCAGATGCAGCGTGGGTTTATTATTTATCTGCTAATGATTTTATTGGTATTTACCCATGGCCCGGTGATGATTATGTGTTTAATACCGATATTTTAAAAAATCCAGCCTATCAATTAGCATTGCCTGCTAAAAATCCTAAACGTGGAATATATTGGACAGATGTTTATGCAGACAAAGAAGGTAAAGGGTTACTAACAACGGTTGGTGTTCCTTTATATATCAATGATCGTTTTTATGGCGCCCTTGCTATTGATATAACATTATCAAGTTTAAGTCAGGAGTTAATACCTCAATCAGGATTAAATGGGCAAATGATGTTGGTTGATCAACAAAACCAAATAATGGCTCATAGTACCAAATTAAAAAATAAAGCGACTAAATTTGTTGAATCAATTGATACTTATTTACCCGACGAATTAATGGATGTTGGCAATGATATTTTATTTGATACGGCGCAAGGCCAACTAATTAATGGTTATTATATACAAACGATAGAAATGGTTAATGCACCTTTTAAGTTAATTTATTTTGAAAAAGAGACTGATTTATTTGCTGAGTCATGGCGTCAATTTGTCGTGAGTCTAATCTCCATTATGATGGCATTATCTATCTTGTTATCAGTAGTTCACTGGTTAGCTAAACAGTCATTTATTGGCCCTGCATCTCGTTTAATGGTGCATTTAGAAGATTGTGCCAAAAAACCTGTACCAGCTCCTAGTGATATGAGCGTTGCTTGGGCACCATTTTTTTCACTCATTAGTAAAACATTTAGTGATAATAAAACATATACACAGCAATTAGCTGAAGATAATCGTCAATTAGATATTCAAGTAGCTCAACGTACGGAAAGTTTACGTAAAACTAATAAGCAACGTAAGCACGAATATGCTTTGTTACGCTCACTAATTGATTCTATCCCTGATGTTATTTTTTATAAAAATACTCAAGGACAATATTTAGGCTGTAATAAAGCGGCTCAAGAACTATTTGGTGCTAATGAAAATGAAGTTATTGGTAAGTACAGTGAAGACTTCCTTAATGCTGAATTAGCTAAAAAATTAGAAATTAATGATAATAAAGTTATTGAAGCGCGTAAAACAATGACGATACAGCAAGAGGTTATTCTTAATAATCAAAACAAATTATTAGAGACATTAAAAACGCCTTACACAGATATGGATGGTGAGCTTTTAGGGTTAATAGGTATTGCGCGAGATATCACCAAGGAATATGAAGCGGCTGAAAAACTACGCCACAGTGAAGAACGATATGCGCTTGCTATGGATGCAGTAGAAGAAGGTTTATGGGATTGGCATATTAATACCGACGAATTACATTGTAATTCAGCTTACTTTACGATGCTTGGTTATCCACCAGCTGAAGTATTATCAAGTTGGGATGGATTTAAAAAATTAGTACATAAAGATGATTGGGGTTTTGTTTCACAAACATTGTCTGATCATCTATTTGAATCATCTGAACCTTATGAACATGAATTTAGAATGCTAGCATCTGATGGTAGTTATGAATGGGTTTTAGCTCGCGGTAGTGTGGTTGAATATGATGAAAAAAATGTCCCAACACGCATATTAGGTACGCATAAAAACATTACTAAGCGTAAAGAGCATGAACAAGAAATTTTAGAAGCCAAGCTCGAAGCCGAGTTAGCCAATCGTTATAAAAGTGAATTTTTGGCTAATATGAGTCATGAAATTCGAACACCAATGAATGGTGTTATGGGGATGATTCAATTAGCGCTACGTACCAGTTTAGATCATCAACAACATGATTATTTAGATAAAGCATTTAATTCAGCAAATTCATTATTATTAATTATTAATGATATTTTAGATTTCTCTAAGATCGAAGCTGGTAAATTGGAATTAGAGCATGTGCCATTTATTTTGGAAGATGTTTTAGATGCTGTGATTAACGTCAATGTTATTGCCGCTCAGAAAAAAGGTTTAGAGTTTATTCTAAATTCACCGACGACTCCGCTTAGAGTGATTGGTGACGGATTACGACTGAATCAAGTATTAACCAATATGGTGTCAAATGCTGTGAAGTTTACCGCTACAGGATTTGTGGAATTGTCTTGTGAAATAGTAAATAGATTTGATGAAAATATATTATTAGAATTTAGTGTTAAAGACAGTGGTATAGGGATTGAAGCAGATAAGGTTGGTAATTTATTTAAAGCATTTAGTCAGGCTGATGGTTCTACGACTCGTGAGTTTGGTGGTTCAGGGTTAGGACTCTCTATTTCACAGCACTTAGTTAATATGATGGGTAGTGAGTTCGTCGTTGAAACCATTATTGATGAAGGCAGTTGTTTTAAATTTACGATCGATTTACCGCTAGAAAATGTGAAACAAGATAATCAATGGCAATTATCTGAAAGCATGAAAGGTGCTGATTTACTGCTTATTGCTAGCCAGAAAAAAGCTAATTTATGCTACCAAGAAATGTTACCTAATCTAGGTTTTACTTTCAGCCAACAAGATACAATTGAGAAAGTATTAAACTCTAGTCTTACACCACAAGTCATTTTAATTGATTGGGTACAAGAAAATGACGCAGAACAAGTCAAACTTTTAGCAGAAAAAAATCCTAATGCAATGATATTTTTAATGGTTAATTATGGTGATGATGTTATGAAAATACCTGCCATTAAAAATACAGTAACAGGAATTCTTAGCAAGCCATTATCGCCTTCAAATATGATGGCGAGAATCAATCAGTATTTACAACAAGCTCCTAAAGAAAAAACAGTGGCAGCTGCTGAAAAAGCATCAAAAGGTATTTTGTTATTAGTAGATGATAATGCAATTAATCAACAAGTGGCTAAAGGTTTACTTGAGTCTCAAGGTTATAAAGTTGATTTGGCCGATAATGGTCAATTAGCCGTAGATGCTGCTTTTTCTAAAGATTATGATGTCGTATTAATGGATATTCAAATGCCAGTCATGGATGGTTTAGCAGCAACAAAAGCAATAAGGTTGGAATACACAGATGCTCAACTGCCTATTATTGCTATGACAGCACATGCCATGAGTGGTGATAAAGAAAAAAGCTTAGCGGCAGGCATGAATGCGCATATTACTAAACCATTAGTACTCAAAGAAATGTTTGATACGGTTAGTGAATGTATTAAATATAAAAATGAAAATAATTAATTTACTAAAGTGTAAATTCTCTGATTCGTTACTTAGGTTACTTTAATTATGAACAACTGTTTTGATCGTTAATATTTGAATTTACGTATAGATCGTAATAGACAAATTTGTTGCAGAATTAACTGAGTCATATTAACGTAAAGTAAGTAGCTAGAATCATAAAAATATAATCAGCTATAAAGAAATAGATACCGTATTTAAAAATCATAATTATACTAATCAGGAGATTACTATGTTTAAAATTAAAGGTTTAAAAAGCAAATCAATTTTATTAGCGGTGATGCTCGCTACACCAATGTTAGCTAATGCAGCAGGCGATATTGCTGCTGGTAAAGCAAAAGCAGCTATCTGTGCCGGTTGTCACGGTTCTAATGGTATTTCTGTTATTGATGGTTATCCTAATTTAAAAGGACAAAATGCTAAATATATTGAGAATTCTCTTAAAGCATTTAAAAATAAGTCTCGAACAGGTGGACAGTCAGCACTAATGTATCCGATGGCAGGTCTATTATCTGATGCTGATATCGTAAACGTTGCAGCTTACTTTAATTCATTAAAGTAATACGTAGCTTAAGAATAAAAAAGCCGATGATTAAATTAATCATCGGCTTTTTTGTTATTGCAAACAAGCTTTAATATATAAAGCTTGTTAGAAAGAACTATTAAAGCGCTTCAATAGTTGCTTGTTGTTCTTTTAACTTAGCAACAGTAGCTTCCATTTCTTCCATTTTTTCACGTTCTTTGGCGATAACATCTGCAGGTGCTTTGCTAACAAAACGTTCATTAGATAACTTACCAGATGTACGTGCTAAGTCTTTTTCAATCTTCTCTAATGCTTTGCTAATTCGTGTTAACTCTGCATCTTTGTCAATTAAACCAGCCATTGGAATTAATATTTCCATTTCGCCAACCAGTGCAGTGGCACAAGCTGGCGCTACAGCATCTTGACTTAATACTTCAAAGCTTTCGATTTTCGCTAATGCTTGTAAAAATGCTTGGTTATCACTTAAACGACGCGTGTCTTGTTCGCTTAGGTTTTTCAATAACACGTTAAGTGGTTTGTTTGGGCTAATATCCATTTCACCACGAATGTTGCGAATACCAACAACGAAATCTTTAACCCATTCTAAATCGTTTAATGCTACCTCATCCATTAAAGCAGGATCTGCTTTAGGGAATGGTTGGCTCATAATTGTGTCACCAGAAACACCAGCAAGTGGTGCAACACGTTGCCAAATTTCTTCAGTGATATAAGGCATTAACGGATGAAGTAAACGTAGTGTTGTTTCTAATACGTTCGCAAGCGTCTTACGCGTTCCTTTTTGTTGCTCAGGTGTGCCTTTGAACAATACAGGTTTTGTTAGCTCTAAATACCAACCACAGAACTGATTCCACGTGAATTCATACATACATTGCGCAGCTAAATCGAAACGGTAAGTATCTAAATGTTTACGATATTGCTCAATCACTTCTTGTAATTTAGCGTCGATCCAACGATCGGCTAAGCTAAATTCATGATCGTCACCGGTTAAGAAATCTTGATCTTCGGTATGCATTAATACATAACGGCTGCCATTCCATAATTTATTACAGAAATTTCGGTAACCTTCAACACGGCCTAAATCGAAACTGATTTCACGGTTTGCAGATGCTAAAGACGCAAACGTAAAACGCAGTGCATCAGTACCGTAAGAGTCTATGCCCTCAGGGAATTGATCGCGCGTTGCTTTTTCAATTTTCTTAGCCATTTGTGGCTGCATCATGCCGTTAGTACGTTTTGATACTAAGTCTTCAATGCTAATACCATCGAGCAAATCAATAGGGTCTAATACGTTCCCTTTTGATTTTGACATCTTGTTGCCTTGCTCATCGCAAATAAGGCCCGTAATGTAAATTTCTTTGAACGGTACTTTGCCTGTGAATTTCTTCGTCATCATAATCATTCGGGCAACCCAGAAGAAAATAATGTCAAAACCAGTCACTAAAACAGAACTTGGTACAAATGTTTCTAAGTCTTCAGTTTTCTCTGGCCAGCCCATGGTTGCAAATGGCCATAATGCTGATGAGAACCATGTATCTAATACATCTTCGTCTTGGCGTAATTTAACATCATCGCCTAAAGAATGTTTAGCACGAACAGCTGCTTCATCACTGCCAACGTAGAAGTTATCTTGTTCGTCATACCATGCTGGAATTCTATGTCCCCACCACAATTGACGTGAGATACACCAATCTTGAATGTTATCCATCCAGTTGTAATACGTTTTGTCCCAATTTTCTGGTACAAATTTAATTTCACCGCTGCGAACAGCTTCAATTGCAGGTTTAGCTAATGGTTCTGCTTTTACATACCATTGGTCTGTTAATAATGGTTCTATAATCGCGTTAGTTCTATCACCACGCGGCACCATTAATTTATGAGGTTTTATTTCAACTAATAAACCTGCGTCGTCTAAATCACTAACGATTTGTTTACGCGCGTCAAAACGATCTAGTCCACGATATTGTTCTGGACACTCAAAGTTCATTGTTGCGTCTTTTGTCAGAATATTCATCAATGGTAAGTTGTGACGTTTACCCATTTCATAATCGTTAAAATCATGAGCAGGTGTGATTTTTACACAACCAGTACCAAATTCTGGTTCAACATAATCATCAGCAATGATTGGAATTAAACGACCTGTTAACGGTAATTTAATTTCTTTACCAACAAGGTGCGCAAAACGCTCATCTTCAGGATGAACTGCAACAGCGCTATCACCTAACATGGTTTCTGGACGTGTTGTTGCAACAACTAGAGCGCCACTGCCATCGGCTAGTGGGTAGCTCATGTGCCACATGTGACCGTCTTCTTCCGTGTTAACCACTTCTAAATCAGATACTGCGGTGTTTAATACAGGATCCCAGTTAACTAAACGTTTACCACGATAAATTAAGTCTTCTTCATATAATGAAATGAATACTTCTTGAACAGCATTTGATAAGTCATCATCCATCGTGAACGCTTCACGAGACCAATCTGGAGATGTGCCTAAACGGCGCATTTGGCTTGTAATTGTGCCGCCTGATTGTTCTTTCCATTCCCAGATTTTTTTAACAAAATCATCGCGGCCTAAATCATGGCGTGTTTTACCTTCGGCATTTAACTGACGTTCAACAACCATTTGCGTTGCAATACCCGCATGATCGGTACCTGGTTGCCATAACGTGTTATCGCCATCCATACGGTGGTAACGCGTTAACGCATCCATAATAGTATGTTGGAACGCATGTCCCATGTGCAGGCTACCAGTCACATTTGGTGGTGGTAATAAAATACAATAGCTTGGCTGAGTGGTATCGCCGCTTGGTTTAAATTGGTCGCTGTTTTCCCATTTTTTATAAATGGTTTGTTCGATGGCACTTGGGTTGTATGTCTTTTCCATGGTCAAAATCTTTATAGGTTGATGTTGTCAAACTTACTCAGAGGCAATGCTTGGTGCAAGATTCAATAAGCGATATTGATGAAAACGCTCTCTTGCTTGTTGCTTTTGCTCTGACTCGTTAGGAATAAAATCGATTATTTGCGTGAATTTTACCGCAAATTTCGGCAAAGGGTGACACAAATTTATTAAAACTTGTCGTCTAGTTTGTGGCGGCTGGTGTCCAATTTCAATTGGCGCGCCATAATGAGGGCCTTCCCCTTGTAAATTATGGGGAATAAATTGCTCACTTGGTAATTGCCACATTAGCTCATCTAGCTGTTCAGCTGTTTTTACGTCATTGGTTGCAACAAAAACACGAAGGCCTTGTTGATAGTATTGAGCGCTAATTAAACATACTTTTTCTAATAACGTTTTATTAGAGATTTCATCGCCAGCTCCTGACTTTGAATCTTCAGGTAGATGATAAAATGTTGTCGCCATTATGAATACCAATACACATAAAATATCATTGAGAAATACGACGAAAATAGTTGAACGTAAATGTTAATATTCTCGATTATAAATCTGAATCATTATCCTATGTGTATTGGCATAATGATCTGAAAAGGCAACCTATTGAGGTTGCCTTTTATTTGTCAAACGTCGCGTTTATTCAGCAGTTACTGTTTCAGCGCGATTTAATAAGAACTGCGTTAAAATTGGAACAGGACGACCAGTTGAACCTTTATTTGCGCCGCTATTCCAAGCTGTACCAGCGACATCGAGATGCGCCCAGTGGTATTTCTTAGTGAAGCGAGATAAGAAACAAGCGGCTGTGATAGCGCCTGCGCCTTTGTCACCTAAATTAGTGAAATCTGCAAAAGGGCTGCTTAATGATTCTTGATATTCATCCCAAATAGGTAAACGCCATGCACGATCGCTTGATTGCTCGCCAGCATTTAATAATTCATGTGCTAGCGGGTTATGATTACTCATTAAACCACAAGCATGTTTACCTAGTGCAACAATAACCGCACCAGTTAAGGTCGCCGTATCAATAACTAGTTCAGGATCAAAACGTTCAACATAAGTTAATACGTCACATAAGACTAAACGGCCTTCAGCATCGGTATTTAATACTTCAACAGTTTGACCTGACATTGTTGTTAAAATATCACCAGGGCGATAAGCGTTTGATGAAGGCATGTTTTCACAACCTGCCAAAATGCCAATCACGTTAATTGGTAAGTCTAGCGCAACTAACGCTTTCATCGTTCCTAATACACCAGCAGCGCCGCCCATGTCATATTTCATCTCGTCCATGCCTGCGCCTGGTTTAAGAGAAATACCGCCTGAATCAAAGGTTAAACCTTTACCAACTAAGACAATAGGTTTGGTTGAACTATCGCTCGCGCCTTGGTAATTGATAATAGTCATTTGTGACTCGTTATCACTACCACGACCAACAGCTAGATATGATTCCATACCTAATTCCGCCATTTGTTCTTCGCCAATAATTTCAACGTTTACTTTTTCACTTTTCTCGCCTAACTGGCGTGCTTGGCGTGCTAAATACGCTGGATTACAAATGTTTGGCGGCATGTTTGCAACGTCTCTACAAAGGCTCATACCATTTGAAATAGCGTTACCGTGATTGATTGCTAATTCACCGGTAGAGAGTTCGCGGCGCGTTGGTACGTTAAATACTAATTTACGTAATGGACGGCGAGTTTCATCTTTTTTGCTTTTGAGTGCATCAAATACGTATAAACCATTATTAGTGGCTTCAACTGCTTGGCGAACTTTCCAATAAGTATCACGACCTTTAACGTGTAATTCAGTTAAGAAACAAACAGCTTCCATTGAACCTGTTTCATTCAATGTGCTAATGGTTTTATTAATAATTTGTTTGTATTGGCGTTCGTCCAGCTCACGTTCTTTACCGCAACCAACAAGTAATATACGTTCGCTTAATATATCTTTATGTATATTATTATGTGTATTGTGTAAAAGAAGAGTCTGTCCAGCTTTGCCTTCTAAATCACCACGGCGTAATAGGTTACTAATGTAACCGCCGCTGATTTTATCTAATTGCTCGGCAACGTGCGATAATCTGCGTGGTTCAAATACGCCAACAACAATACATGCACTGCGTTGTTTTTCAGGGCTACCACTTTTTACATTGAACTCCATGAGCTCTCCTAGGTTCTTAAAGACAAAGGCCAGTATTTATTAGATAATAATGAGCTGCATGCTCAAAAAGTCTATCATTGGCCTATTGGGTTAGCGTAAAATAAAAAATATTATTAGTTAATTCGTTATGAAAGTCATAATTAACTATTGAAAACGAATAGTCTACCGAAATAATGGACTGTTGACAGTAAAATTGTAAGTTTAGTGATGGAAAATACATTTGATTATTTTTAGTTATTTAATAAGAGAGGCATTAAAATCGCAAATGGCAGTATTGTTTGTGTTGATGTCTATTTTTCTCAGTCAAAAATTTGTAAGAATTTTGTCTGATGCCGTTGATGGCGACCTCCCAGGTGCTCTTGTAATAACCTTGTTAACGTTAAATTTACCTAAACTTGCTGGGCTTATACTCCCTTTAAGTTTATTTCTTGGTATTTTGATGGCGCATTCTCGTATGTATGCTGATAGTGAAATGACAGTAATGCATGCAACAGGCATTAGTGAATGGTATGTCACAAGAGTTACTTTAACCTTAGCATTTATCATGATGATTATTGCTGGTTTAAATAGCATCTGGTTAGGGCCATGGGCCCAAGAAAAAGAATACCAAGTGATGGAAGCTTCGCAGGCGCAAGCAGGAATATCGACATTATCATCAGGGCGTTTTCAATATTCATCTAATAAGAAATCTGTAATTTATGTTGAATCAATTAAAAATGGTGAGCTACACAATGTATTTGTAGCGCAAATGCCTGATCGTCCAATTAATGATGTTGATAATGAAAATAGTGAAAACGTAGTTAACAATACTGATGCTGACAGTAAAAATGATGAATCGAGTATTGTTATTGCTAACCGAGGTAAGGTTTTAGAGGAATCGAGTGGTTCGCAACAGCTTCAATTGAGTAATGGTAAGCGTTATCACGGTAAAGCTGGTGAAGCTGCTGGCACGCAAATCCAATTCTCTGATTACCAGATGCAAATAAAAGAGCAAGAAGTCGAGCATCGTCGTCGTAAACTGAGTGCTATACCGTTAATGCAATTAATTGAAGATGGTGATGTAGAGTCGATGGCTGAAGTTCATTGGCGCATTGCCGTACCATTGACTATTCCGTTACTTACGCTTATTGCTGTTCCGTTGGCACGGGTCAGTCCACGACAAAGTAAATTTGCCAAACTATTTCCTGCCATTATGTTGTTTTTAGGGTACTACGTTATGTTAATGGCTGGTCGAAGTGCGCTTGAAGATGAAGTTATCCCAATGAGTATAGGCTTATGGTGGATTCATATAAGTGCCTTTGTACTGGGCGTTTCCTTATTAATGAAAGAACGTGAATTTGGCGCGTTAATTCGTCAGATTTTTTCGCGTAATAAAACAATAGGGAACAATAAGTAAAATGAATATTTTAGATAAATACATCGCTAAAATTATTGTATCAACTACCGCTTTTTGTTTGCTTATTTTAGTTGGTTTGAGCTCAATGCTGAAATTTGTAGAGCAATTAAAATCAGTTGGCCAAGGCTCTTATTCGATGTTTGATGCCGCTAGCTTTGTATTCTTAATGGTACCTCGTGATATTGAATTATTCTTTCCTATGGCTGCTTTATTAGGTGCACTTATTGGTTTAGGCATGATGGCTAGTAATAGTGAATTAGTAGTTATGCAGGCCGCTGGCATTTCTAAACTGCAAGTTATTATGTCTGTCATGAAAACAGCTATTCCGTTAATGATTATGGTAATGGCGTTAGGCGAGTGGGGCGCGCCGTGGGCAGAACGCGAAGCACGTAACCTACGAACTCAAGAAATATCTGGCGGTAGCCTGATAAAAAGTAAAAGTGGCTTATGGGCAAAAGATGGCGAACGCTTTGTTCATGTTAGTAAAGTTATTGAAACAGGTCTGTTAAATGACATTACTATTTATCAATTTGATACTGAAAAGAATTTACAAAAAATCACTAAAGCTCAAGTTGCTAAATATCAACAAAAAAGCTGGGTGCTAAATCAAGTTAATCAGACAGAATTTAATGAGACAACCACATCAGTAACTAATACCGATGAATTAACATGGGTCTCAAGTTTAACACCAGATAAACTTGGTGTGGTTACAGTTAAACCTGAGTCATTATCGATTCAAGGGTTAAATGATTATATTGAATACCTTGAAGCAAACAAACAAGAAACATCACATTATGATTTAGCGTTGTGGCGCAAAGTTATGCAGCCATTAACTGTGGCTGTAATGATGCTCTTGGCGCTATCTTTTGTTTTTGGTCCACTGCGAAGTGTGAGCATGGGCGCACGTTTAGTGATGGGTGTTATTACCGGCTTTGCATTCCATTTAACTAATGCTGCTTTTGGGCCTATTAGTTTGGTGTATCAAGTGCCCGCTATTTTTGGTGCTGTTGTCCCGAGTATTTTGTTTTTGACAATCGCAGTCTATTTTTTAAATAAACGTACATAAATTCCTTATTAAGAGCTTGTTATGAAATATATTGGTAAAACAAATTTTAAGCATAAAAATAAATCTAAAATAGGTGTGTTAGTCACAAATTTAGGTACACCAGATGAACCAAAAACTAAAGCATTACGCCGTTACTTAAAGGAATTTCTTTGGGACCCTCGCGTAGTCGAAACTCCTCGCATTATATGGTGGTGCATACTTAATTTAATTATTTTAACTATTCGTCCAAAACGTTCAGCTAAAGCGTATGAAACCGTATGGACCGATCAAGGTTCGCCTCTTTTATACAACACTAAAGCCCAAGCTGATAAGATTAGAGAACAATTAACAGCAACTCATGGTGATGATATTGTTGTTGAATTTGCTATGCGATATGGCAATCCATCAATGTCTAGCGTACTTGATAAGATGTTAGAGCAAGGCGTTGATAAATTAATTGTCCTACCGCTTTATCCGCAATATAGCGCAACAACAACCGCGTCTACGTTTGATGCGGTAGCTGCAGAGTTTTCCAAGCGCCGTTTAATTCCTGAGTTACGCTTTATTAATCATTATCATGATTTCCCACTTTATATCGATGCATTAGCACACAAAATTGAGCAGCACTGGGCAACGAATGGACGTAGTGATAAATTAATATTGTCTTATCATGGCATACCTAAACGTTATTTAATGAATGGTGATCCTTATCATTGTGAATGTTACAAAACATCGCGTTTAGTTGCTGAGAAATTAGGCTTAAAAGATGATGAGTATATGACAACATTCCAATCTCGTTTTGGCCGTGAAGAATGGTTAAAACCATATACAGACCACACGTTACAAGCTCTACCGGCTCAGGGTGTTAAGTCGATACAAGTTGTTTGTCCTGGCTTTTCATCTGATTGCTTAGAAACAATTGAAGAAATTGGCATTGAAAACCGCGATTACTTCTTGGAAGCTGGTGGTGAAAAATTCGAATATATTGAAGCATTAAATAGTGATGACAACCATATTAATGCGTTAGTTAAAGTAATTGAAAATAATATGCTTGGCTGGAGTAAACCAGAAAATACAGATGTACGAGTTGCTCAGGCTAAAAAGTTTGGCTCAACGTTTTAAACTTTAATCATTGCATGACGTTAAATTTTTTTAACGTCGGCGATCGATCTTCTTTATTGTATCGTATTAGTGTTTATATATTTAATGTACTCTAATTCACACAACTAAAGTGGTTCTAATATGTCGGTTAGCTCAAACAAGATTGGTGTTTTTCCGTTGCCAATGTGTTTATTGCCTCAGGGAATAACACGATTACGAATTTTTGAACCACGTTATAAACGTTTGGTCAGTGAAGCAGCTCAAGGTAAAGGATTCGCTTTATCTTCTTTTGATGAAACAATGCCGTTTCAAAGTACGACCAATGCGACGCTCGTTAATATCGTCGACTTTTCACAATTACCTGATGGTTTGTTAGCGATAGATATTCAAGCCCAAAATGTTATTTCATTAAGTGATTTTGAAGAAGAGAACGATGGTCTCAAGCGTGCGAATTTAGCATTTCAAGAACATTGGTCGAGCATACCAACATTAATCTCCTCATCTTCAATACTTAATGCGGCGCAATTTAAAATTATTACCGATACATTACATGACGCTATTAGTCATGATGCAGGTCTTACTACATTCTATCCAACGCCTGACTATCAAGACCTAACGTGGGTTTGCGCGAGATTCATTGAGCTATTACCTTTGTCTTACAAGAAAAAACAATCACTTATTTATGAACAAAGCTTTGAGCAAGTGCAAGAATTTTTGCATACTGTCATTACAGGAGAACATTAAATATAATTTATAAAGTGATCCCTGTCGAAATTCGATTCGTATCAAGTGTTATTGCAATCAATCGTTAGGCTTTAACATGATACGTACTAGACCATTACATGGCTTTTCCGAAAAGGGTTTACCAGTAAACCTTGAGACACCTATAGTGACTAATAGTGACGTACCAACCGTTGAATTAACTCAATGTTTAATTAGTATTGGTAATGACCGAGACAAAGTAGCTTTTGCCACTGTCTTTAAATGGTTTGCTCCGAAAATCATCCGTTACGGTATTAAACATCTTAATACAGAACAAGCGGCTAATGAGCTTCTCCAAGATACTATGAGTAATGTATGGCGTAAATCTCATTATTATAATGCAGACAAAGGCGCACCAACGACTTGGGTTTACACCATTATGCGTAATGTTAGTTTTGATATGTTACGTAAAATAAGATCCCAACGAGAAGAATTACTCAGTGATGATATTTGGCCATTAGTAGAAGCCGAGTTAATTGAAGACATCGAACCTGATGATCATTTAATGCAGCGACAAGTTCATAATTACCTAACAAAGCTTCCTGATGCACAGCAACAAGTAATTAAGGGCGTATATTTTGAGCAATTATCTCAAGAGACATTAGCTAAACAGTTAGGTATTCCAGTGGGAACCGTTAAATCAAGATTACGATTAGCGCTCAGTAAACTAAAGCAACACATGGGAGACAATATATGATTACTCATCATCCTAAACATGAATTACTTCA
>CALJMY010000129.1 GCA_937981905.1 uncultured Enterobacterales bacterium | reverse complement strand
CCAAGACAGTGATACTTGAATATCAGCACTGACTTGTTTCATAGCATTTGATAATTCGTAATAACCAACAGCACACCATGGGCATGATACGTCAGACACAAACTCAATTTTTATCGTATTAGACATTTAATTTCCTTACTAAAGTAGTATTCATTCTCTCTTAAAATAAGAGAGAATGAATAGGTGTGTATCTATTTTTAATATACTTACTTTTAATATATTTTAAGATACTTATTGTTAATACACTTAAAATAATTGACCGGATTAATACAATTTCATTACACAAAACGCTCATAAATAACTTATAAAAGCTAATTTAAACGCTTAATTAATTATAAAACGTCAAGTATCAACATCAAGATTAACGACGAGATTATTAGCCATAGTTTAAATCATAATCAGCAGCAACTACCATAACCCTAAAAACGATGATGGGACTGCCTTAAGCTAATATAACTATCAATGAGTAACGCTAATAATTTGATGCAATTTTTATCAATTTCCCCTATAGTCACGCCATCAAAGTTACATTATTAAGATTAGAGATCCATCATGTTTAAAGACAACGCCCTGCTTGCACAGTTAAAAAGCAATATTCAAGAATCACTACCTCGAGTCGAAGGCCGCGTAAAAGCCACTGATAAAAGCTTTGGTTTCTTAGAAACAGATGATGGTAAAAGTTACTTTATAACGCCGCCAAACATGAAAAAAGTAATGCATGGTGATGTTGTTAGCGCTTCAATAAGCACTGACAAAGGTAAAGAACAAGCACAGCCAGAAGCATTAATCACAAGCTCGTTAGCGCGCTTTATTTGCCGTGTTAATCTTAATAAAAACAAATTATCAGTAACGCCACCAGCTCCTTACAAAGGGTCAGCAATAACAGCGTCTCTTGTTGGTGAACTTTATATTGACCATGGTGATTACGTCATTGGTCAACTAACTGGCCATCCCTTAAATGAAGCTCCAAATAATATCTTAAAAGTAGATATAGTCGATGTTGTTGCAGCAAATGATGAACCGTTTTTACCGTGGTTTGTTACATTAGCTAAACATAATATGAAAGGTGCTAACGTTCCAGTTTTTGCCCCAGAAGACAAACCTAGCTGGTCACTTTTATCACCTGAGCAAACACGTATCGATTTAAACCATGAATTGTTTTTCACTATCGACAATGAAACAACACAAGATATGGATGATGCTATATCTATAACAACATTAGAGAGTGGTGATTGGCAATTAAAAGTCGCGATTGCAGATCCAACGGCTTACATAGCGCCTAATGATGAAACAGATATTGCCGCACAAGCACGCGGGTTTACGCATTACTTACCTGCGCGAACAACTACAATGCTTCCTGAATCATTAAGTCACGACATTTGTTCATTACGCGACAACGTAACACGCCCTTCTCTTGTTTGTACCATGATAATAAATCAACGTGGGCAGTTACAAGACAATGCAAAGTTTGATTTAGCGTGGATTACATCAAAAGCAAAATTAAATTACCAGCAAGTTACTAATTATATTAATGAAACGCAAAAAAATAAAAATACTGACACTAATGATGAACAATTAAAAAGTGTTGAACATCTTACAGCGGCGCTATCGCAATTAAATGAAATGGCCTTTGCACGTAGTATGTGGCGCGGTAAAAACACTCAGTTGTTTGATAACCAAGCTGACTACCGTTTGAAATTAGATCATGACAATAAGATCACGGCAGTTTTGATGAGTTTTAACGACGTAGCTAACTCAATGGTTGAAGAGTCTATGTTATGTGCCAATTTAAGTGGCGGTGCGTTACTTAAAAATAATGGCGAGCAAGGTATTTTTAATACACACCCAGGATTTGATCCAGATAAAGCCGTGAAGCTTTCTCAACTATTAGCTGAACATGGTTATATTTATCACCCAGAGCATTTGTTGACTAGTGAAGGTTTTTGTCAGCTCCAGCGTGAACTTACTTCAAAGAATGACAATTACTTTGCCGCAAGATTACGTAAATTCCAGCAATATGCCAATATTGCTCATCAACCAGAATCTCATCATGGCTTAGGTGCGCCTCAATACGCAACATGGACATCACCTATCCGTAAATACGGTGACATGATGAATCATCGTTTAATTAAAGCAATTTGTTGTGGTGGACAGCCTGCACCAGAACCAACAGAACAAGATGCATTATTATTAAAAACACAACGTGATAATCAACGCATGGTAGAACGTGATATTAAATCATGGCTTTATATTGATTTCCTACGTCACGCGGCTGAAAACAACCAACGCTTTAAAGCCCAAATATTTAATGTTAATCGTGGCGGCGTAATGATGAGATTAATTAAAAGTGGCGCAACTGTTTTTGTACCATTTAATAATATTCATAACGATCGTAAAGCGTTAAAACCAGACACAGAAACAAGTACAGTCAGTGTGAACGACGAAATCATTCTTAAATTGAACGATATTGTTACCGTAACAATCATTAATGTGAATAAGCAAAAACTTAATATTACAGGTAGTTTATTACCTGTTGAAGGTTAGATAATTAGCCAATAAAAAAGCATGTGCGTAAACACATGCTTTAACTAAAACAATCACCTATTCGCGTCATTAATAGCTACGGATAGGTTCATTTATATGAAGTGAAGTGATTTTTTATTTAGTTAAATAAGACTCTTTACTCAGCGCGTAATCAGTAACTACTTTACCAATCACATCAGCATCAAATTCACGTAAACCACTCAGTGCCATTTGTTTTTCACCATAACCAACAATCTCATCTCCAACTTTAAAGCAAAATTGTAACGTTGCTCGGCCACGTTTACCGTTAACATCTAATGATGTATTAGTCACTTCAAGAGTTGGATTAGTGAAATCTAAACGCAATAAATCAATCGACATGTTTTCATAAATAACTAACGGGCGCGCTGGGTTAATCATTACATTATTTTCTTTCATTAGCGGCACTAGTACATGAGGAAAAGTATGACCTGAAAATTCAACATAGCGTTGTGTTAATGAAGCAGCTAACTCAGAATTTTTAGAATTATCGCCGCTACGAGCAATTGATAAAAACTCTTTATCATTACCATCAATAACACATAATTCATTTGATTCATCACATGAATAATTAAGGTCAATACCATCAACGACCATACCTGAAAAGATAAATTTCATCTTTTGGCTTACACCAAGCTTAGATAATGCAACTGAGAATAGTAAATCACCTGGCACACAAAATCTTTTAGTTTCAATATCGTGTAATGGATTGAAATCGCCTGCAATATCTTTGGCAAAACTACTTGCTTGTTCACGTGTAAATGAAAAAGAGTCCTGATTAGGCTCTTGATTGAAGTATTGAGTAATATTCATAACTAATAATTAACCGTGTAATAACGATGACATCTATATCCGTATTTAATAATCACTAGGACATAACGTCATACTTACAAAAATAAACCTCGCTTTACGCGCTTAGTCGCACTATCTAATGATGATGACAGGAAAATCATAAAGACAAAAAAAGAGGCACTCTACTCAATAAAATAAATTATTGGGCAGGTGCCTCTATTTTAACGCATTAAGCTGGTTGGTTTATACACGGCGCCAACTGGTAACACCAGCACTGTCTTCTAGCACAACACCCATTGCCGTTAACTCATCACGTGCAACATCGGCTGCAGCCCAATCTTTACTAGCACGAGCGTCATTACGCTTAACAATTAATGCTTCAATGACAGCAGCTTCATCATCATTATCACCTTGTAAAAAAGCAATAGGATCAGATTGCAGCACACCTAGCACGCTACCTAACTCAATTAAAATAGCAGCAAGCTCACTTGCTTGATCAGCATCAGTGTCTTTTACACGATTAATTTCTTTTGATAATTCAAATAATACAGGTAATGCTTCAGGCGTATTAAAATCATCATCCATTGCTGTTTTAAAGCGTGCTGTATAGGTATTATCCATATCAACATTTACAGCAGGAGTAACACCACGAAGTGCTGTGTATAAACGCTCTAACGCTGCACGGCCTTGATGAAGATTATCTTCAGAATAATTTAATTGGCTTCGGTAATGACCATTTAATAAAAAGAAACGAACTGTTTCTGGATCAAATACTTTTAATACATCAGTAATAGTAAAGAAGTTACCTAGTGACTTAGACATTTTTTCTTTGTCTACTTGCACCATGCCTGAATGCATCCATGTGTTCACATAGTTTGTGCCATGTGCACAACATGATTGAGCTACTTCATTCTCGTGATGTGGGAATGTTAAATCACTACCACCACCATGAATATCAAAGGTTTCACCTAAATGCTTAGCATTCATTGCAGAACATTCAATATGCCAACCTGGACGACCTTCACCCCATGGAGAAACCCAACTTGGTTCGCCAGCTTTCGCTTTTTTCCATAACACGAAATCCATTGGATTATGTTTGGTTTGAACAACATCTACGCGAGAACCCATTTGCAGTGCATCTAAATCTTGACCACTTAGTTTTCCATAATCGGCGTAACTTGGCACTGAAAACAATACATCGCCGTCTTCAGCGACATAAGCGTGACCTTTTGAAATCAACTTTTCGATAATATCGATAATTTCAGGAATATGCGTTGAAACCTTAGGCTCAATATCCGGTGGCAGCATATTTAATGATTTGAAATTATCATGCATGATCGCGATAAAGCGCTCAGTTAACTCAATAAAGCTTTCACCGTTTTCATTTGCTCTTGCAATGATTTTGTCATCAACGTCTGTAATATTACGTACATAAGTTACGTCATAACCACTAAAACGAAGGTAACGTACAATTGTATCGAAGAATACATACGTTCTGCCATGCCCAATATGACAATGATCATAGGTTGTCACTCCACACACATACATGCCAACTTTACCGGGTACAATCGGTTTAAATACATCTTTCTGGCGGGTTAGCGTGTTGTAAATAGATAACATAGGGAGTTTGTTCCTTGAGCCTAACAATAATAAAGGGCTGAGTTTATCAGTTGCCTCTAATCAGCTCAATAGATTGAACTGGCGGTTGTTAAAGAATATTAAAATCTCACTTAATATGCGCTATAAAACCGTAAAATTAATAAAAATAACTGTTATTTCACACCTTAGCTTTGCCATTAATGCTAAACAAGGTAAAATCTCGAAAATATTAATTAACTTTCAATTTATAAAGGTAACCTCATGATCGTAATGACAACCAACTTCGGTGATATCAAAATCGAAACTTATGCTGACAAAGCACCAAAAACTGTAGCTAGTTTTGAAAACTACGTAAAAGAAGGCTTTTACGACGGTACTATCTTTCACCGTGTAATCGATGGTTTCATGGTTCAAGGCGGCGGAATGATTAGCGGCATGGAAGAAAAAGAAACACTTGCTGTTATTGAAAACGAAGCAAACAACGGTCTAAAAAATACTATTGGTACACTAGCAATGGCTCGTACTCAAGACCCGCATTCAGCTAGTTCACAGTTTTTCATCAATATCTCAGATAACAGCTTCCTAGATTTCACAAGTGAAACAACTCAAGGTTGGGGTTACTGTGTATTTGCTAAAGTTGTTGAAGGTATGGACGTTGTTGATAAAATCAAGAAAGTTGATACAGGTAACCGTGGTTATCATCAAGATGTACCATTAGATGAAGTTATCATCTCAAAAGTAGTTATCAGCGAGTAACTGTTAGCG
Organism: uncultured Enterobacterales bacterium; assembly: GCA_937981905.1. Taxonomy (GTDB): domain Bacteria; phylum Pseudomonadota; class Gammaproteobacteria; order Enterobacterales; family Psychrobiaceae; genus Psychrobium. The sequence goes on along the minus strand of CALJMY010000129.1, from coordinate 1,231 downwards.
AAAAGTTATCGCTTGTTCGTCTAAATATCTTAGGCGAACAATTTGCTTTACCCTTTTTTATTATTTCCTTTCTTTCTATAACAACCATCATAACTAGGCTTATTAACTTATGAATAAAACATTGTTTATTGCTGATCTTCATTTGCATCTTGATCGCACAGACATCACTGATTTGTTTTGCCATTTTTTACGTAATGATGCTGTTGGGTGTGATGCACTATATATTTTAGGCGACCTGTTTGAAGTGTGGTTTGGCGACGATAACCCCTGCCCAATGATTAAACATGTTAGCGAGCGATTAAAAGAATTAAATGATACAGGCGTGCCTATTTATTTTATTCATGGCAATCGTGATTTCACGTTAGGTAAACGCTTTTGTAAACAAAGCGGCGTGACTTTATTACCAGAGAAAAAAGTGATTGATCTTTATGGTACTCCAGCGTTAATAATGCATGGCGATAGCCTATGTACACGTGATGTTGCTTATCAAAAATTTAGAAAACGTAGTCGTAACCCAGTTATGAAATTTATATTTTTCTTATTTCCTTTTTCATGGCGCAAGAAAATTGCTGGCGACATACGTCAAAAATCTAAAGAGTCAGGTCAAACTAACTCATTTGAAATTATGGACGTAACACAATCTGAAGTAGAAAAAGACATGCAAGAGCATAACGTCGATTTACTTATTCACGGACATACTCATCGTCCTGATCGTCATTTATTTAAAGTAAATGAACAATCAATGGAACGTATTGTTCTTGGAGATTGGTACGATCAAGGGTCAACATTGGTCGTAACACCTGAAAAAATGTCTTTAGAAAACCAACAATTTATATCTCCTAAAGTGACTACATAAAAATAAAATTTACTTTAGGGAACCCCTTGGCTATTATGCCGTCAAAGTTCTTTAACACTTATCGTTATTATTGAGGATTCATGAGTTTAAAATTATTATCAAAAGTGCTGCTAATTGCCTCACTAACACTTACTCTACCGGCGTGTTCTTTTGTAGATTGGTTAGTGTACAAGCAAGATAAACCTCAGGGTAACTTTCTAGAACAAAAAGATATCGACAAAATCCGTATTGAAATGACCAAAGAGCAAATTGCTTTTATCGTTGGACGTCCAGTTGTTGAAGATACTTTCGGTGGCGACAAATGGCGTTATATTTATCACTTTAAATCAGGTCGTAATGCAAAAGTTACACATCGTGAATTAATCATGGTATTTA
>CALJMY010000128.1 GCA_937981905.1 uncultured Enterobacterales bacterium | reverse complement strand
GAAATTGTAGAATTTCTTACTGAGAAGTGGGCGAAAGAATTAGATTATAAATTAATAAAAGAGCTGTGGGCATTCACCGACAACCGTATCGCGGTTCGTTTTGCTTATGAATATAGAAATGCTAACAACCAATGGTTTCGTGCTTACGGCAATGAGAACTGGGAGTTTGACGAATTTGGTTTAATGCGTAAACGCTTTGCTTGCATTAACGATTTACCTATTGAAGAAAAAGACCGTTTATTTACGTGGGAAGGCAATGTACGCCCAGACGATTTCCCAAGCCTGTCAGAGCTAGGTTTATAAATTAAACATGGTGTAAATAACTAAAAAAAGCGAGTGTCATTAACATGAAACTCGCTTTTTTATATCATAAATTATTAGCTATGTTCGATATAAAACTTTTAACACATGCCAGCCATGTTTCGTTTTCACTAACATCGGCTTTAACACCTCACCAGTAAAACATGCTTTATCAAACGCAGGCACCATAGCCCCTTTTTTGAATTCGCCTAAGCTACCGCCTTTTTTACCTGAAGGACAACTCGAATGCTTTTTAGCAAGAACTTGAAATTTAGCGCCTTTATTAAGCTGCTCTAAAATATCTTGCGCTTGTTCTTTGTGCTTTACCAAAATATGTAGTGCTGATGCTGTGCTTGCCATAATAACCTCTAGACTTTTTGCTTTGCTAATTGACGACTTAAAAATATTTCTACCGGAATAAAAGCGAATGGCACAACTGAAGCTAAAAATAGTAATAATAAAGTAATCACAGACCATTGCTGTTTATGCGACGCCGATAAAGACAACATTAAATAAAGCATGAATAAAACGCCATGCGTCATACCTAAAATAGACACAAAATCTCGGCTTACAAAACCAAGCGTTACGCTTAATATCGCTAAATAAGAACAACCTTCCAGCACACTAACCGCACGAAAAAACTTAAGCATTAAAACAACCAATCAAATCTAAAAGCGCATTATCTGATGATGGTGTAATGGGGTCAAATTTAATTACGTATGAGTGCGTTTCAACACGTAGTAAATGCTATCGAAAAATTAAATTGATTAAAATAAAACGAATACCATGATAATGATATTCGCTTTTAATTGGCGGGGTTAATCTATCTCAATTATTAATTTTCTAATAGATAATTTTTTAACAGGCGGGCTCATAAACAACGCAATAATCACAGCTGAACAAAGTAAGGTTTGCCACCAATAAAATTGTAAGCCTAACGTATAATTAAATAAGGCCAACAAACCAAAATAGCCTATTACAGTGTATTGCAACCAATAAATAACCCAACGTGTATTTTTTGCATTTTGTACATGCTGTTTGAAACGTAAGGCAAAAGTTAAACTGAGAATAGCCAATATAGAAACAAAAACACCTACAATAATAAACGACAACCACACAAACAGCTCTGGCCAACCAATGACTTGCGCTGACTTCGCTGGACCAGACCATAATGCATCCCAACTGACGGCTAAAATAAGTCCTAGTGTAACGAGGATTTGTCTATCTTCTGAATCAGGCTGGGGTTTAATAAACTCTGTTAGCTCGCCTATTAAATAAAATAGAATAAAGCTAAAAGCGATTAGCCCTATTATAGGCTCTATATTCGGATGAAGTTGCAAACTAAAATAGGTAAGCAAGTAACCTATCATTGGAAATATAGTATGGGTAAAAGATACGCCTGCAATCCAAAAAAATGCGGTGCGTAAACTAGTTAATCGGTTAGCCTTGGCAAAGGTTGCAATAGCTACATCAGAACCAATTCCCAAACCCATCAACAAACTAGCCATAATAAAGTCAAACAGTGCGAATTCCATCATATTTAATCCGATTCAATGTGAGTTGATGTTGATTTTTTTGACCAATCTAAACGCATATCCCAACGATAGTGATGCTCAGGAGGCAAAGGCTTTTGGCTTTCGTCAACTTGCTTAAATACATTGGTAGCTGATGTTAAATTGGCATCACGACCAAATATAAAGCTTTGCTCTTGTACGATAGATAAATAAGCCTTATTTAATTTAAGTGCACGTTCGCTAGATGGAGTAATCAGTTCATAAACACTTTGCGCATTAGACACTTTTTTCACATTTACTGTGCCGTCTGGATTAAACCAACGTTTCAACATTTCTTTATTTTGACGGAACTCATCACCGCCGCCAACGCGTTGGAAGTAAGTGAGTATTTCACCTTTATCTTCACCTAAATTTGGCGCATCTTCTTGTTTAGCTAAATTGATATATCCCCAACCTTTTGAACCATCAACTTTACGTGGAAAAGAAAAGGTTTGATCTAATGTTGAACCGATAGTTTTATGACAACCAGCACAGAAAGCGAGCTCTTGTGAATTTTGATGACGTAATTCACCTTTCGCATTTTCAATATAAGCATTGAGCGTCCAGCCCATATTGCTATTAACGCCTTTATCACCTAATAAATGCACTTGAGGTAAGTTTTCAAAATGTTTTTCTTTTGCTTCTAAGTAGTATTCTGACGCTAATTCAGCTTTATCTTTAAAGCTATGCTTTTTCATATAACGCACTTCTTTCATGCGCTCTGCGTTATATATACTGCCATCGTTATTAACACCGATATATCTTACTGTATGCAAAAATTCAGTATTTTCAGGATACAATAAATGACTTAATTTAATGTTTTTCGCGTCACCTAAGTAATGTGGTTGTAAGTTTATGGTGTTCGTATTGTTGGTTAACTGATTATTGCCATCAATATCTAAACCAATAGCATGTTCTGACACTGGTATGGTTGAAATGCTTTCTACGCCTTTCATTGTCATTTCTACCAAGGCTAAATTGGCAAAATAAACGTCAACAGAAAATTTCCCATTTTTTTCTCTAAAAGCCTTAGGTAGGCGAATCATCGCATCACCTGTAGAGCCGTTAGTTGGCCAAAAAGTACTTGGAAAAGGCTTATAATTAAATGCTACCCAGTGGCTGCCATCTTTTGCTAGTCCTTTGTCATCGAAAGCTTTATTTGGATGAGCTAAGTTTTTGATAGGTGTTACTTCACCTTTCCAATTTTTATCAGTGCTAAATTTCTCAGTAAAAGCTGCATAATTATCATGTGAAATCCATTGCTTAATTTCGTCATCTGAAATCTTTTCTATCAGGTGAGTTCTATCAACAAATAAGTTTTTCCAGTGGTTATGACTGCCTAAATCAGAAAATTGATATTCACCTTGTAAATCACCATCATTCATTTTATTAGGGCGATTAGGGCTATCTTTATATGTCTGATGACACGCGTAACAGGGGTTGTTGGTACTTTCTGTTTTTGTATAACACTGAGGTGGAATTACCGATTCTGCATTATAAACTTCATTATGTTCAATGTAGGCTATTGCGGGAATAGCGTCACCTTCTGAAAAGGGGGCGGCTAACGTATTTTCTGTATTTATCAACACTTCTTTTTTTTGATCTGAACAAGCCGAACAAATTAAAAGAGCTGAAAATATTAGTATTATTTTAATTGAATATGGCATTTTTTATCATTTATAAAAGCGGGACATCAGTCCCGCTATACCCGTTATCATTGAACGTGCTGTCATTGATTACGGGTATGTATTTAAAGGTATCTCTTAATGTGTAAACTAAAGAGACTTAGGGTCATACATCCACAATGTATTGTTTTCTTGGAAGCCATCTTCCCCAATAATGATTCGACCATCACGCATAACAATAACGTTATCAGGCTGGGATAGTTGATCAACGTCACAACGCAATGCACCCGTTAAACTTGAACGAAAAGTGCCACCCATAACAACAGGTTCAATGCGAGCTAAATTGTAATTTTCTTCAAGTTTAGCGCGATAAACACCGCCACAATCTTTAACGCGAGCAGACAATTGAATATCGCCTTCATCATCAATTAATGTGTTATCTAAATCAGCGATTCCTATATACACATAAGCCGATGTAACATCTTCGTTTGCAATGGCGTCAACACCATCAATAGCCTCTAATGCACGATCGTGGTTGATACTAATACCTTCAAGTTTTCTCCACTCAGCAGTGGCGCCTTTCATTTTAGCGGCTTGGCGAGACTCTAAAAATGCTGATCTGTCGTCCATTGGTTGACCTGCAGTTACCGCACTTCCGCCATTAGCCACTGATGGATAGTTCGCATCGCCATTCGCCCATGCTTGTACATCAGCCAGAGTCATGTAACTTGTTTTTCCTTCAACATAATCTGATGTGTCAATGCCATCATATTCAGCTATCCATCCTTCGATAGTCGCGTTGTCACCAGACGCTAATTCAACCCATGTCACATCAAATCCTGTTGTGGCAGGATCGGTACTACCAGCGTCTTGTAATAATTTAGCGCCGTAGAGTGTTCCCGCGCTTAAGTCTTCAGCTGCGTTAGCAATAAATTTAAATAATACGCCGCCAGTATCATCTTGCGATAAATAAACAGTGCGACGATCAGGCATGACAGTAGAGTTTTCATGCTCATAACGACCAGCGGTATAATGTTTAACTGGCGTAGGCAAATCCGTTATCGCTTTGGTAATTTCAACGATGTAACCGTAACGATATGGATTAGGGAAGTCAGGTGCAGTTAGTGCTTCAATATTGTCCGTGTTAGTGTCTGTTGGATCATTCCAACTAGCATCTGTAGTAGAGTCAACCGTAGAACGTACTATCCATTCCTCAGAAGTAAGCGGCGTGCCCCATGGCGAAACAGAGCCAAAACAGTTAGCAGCAGTTCCACCAACACTGTCAAAGTTAACCATCATTGCTTCATCAACAGACCAGCTACCCATGTTATCTTTCTTTATTTTTAGTCGACTTACACCACCAGGGTAAGACTCCCAGTTAGTAAATAAATATCCTTCACCTTCGCCTGTTGAAACATACCCGTTAAAATCTGGTGCGTTGTTTTCAATGATTTTATCACCAGAAAAAATACCGTAATGAACACCTAAACCATCAGATAATCCTTTTTCACCTAACTCAGCAAAAGTATCATTTGTTTGTCCTATGATTTCATATTCACCCAGTGCAGATATAACCACTTGACGTTCTTCTTGGGTACTTGGCACTGGTGAGTTCACAATAGTTTTTGGTAAATCATTAAAATTAACACCACGTAAAACCCCAACAGTACCTTTGTTATAAGGCTTATTATTAACGCTGTCTGTTAACGTGTTAGCATCAGATGGATGCTGAACATTAAAAAATAAGTCACCTTCTTCGGATAAAAATGCTCCCGTTACTTCAGCACCTGTAGGCACTGTTGCTAAACGTGTTAACACTGGAGTTTCTTGCACTTGCACAGTAGCCGCATTGTTACCATCGATTCCTGACGGTCCTTGTATACCTTGTGTACCGTTTTTTCCATCATCGCCACTACAAGCTGATAATCCTGTAGCTAAAGAAATAGCTAATGCTGATAATTTGAATTTGTTCATTATATTTCCTGACATTATTGTTCAAAATTTAAAATCATTATAATTATTGGCAAACAGGCTTCTAAGATTTAGCGTAAAAGAAGTGCTGAAAGTGATGGGTATCTTGATAAGATTTTTTGACAATTTAATGAATGAAATATTAAACAAATAAGTCATATAAATGACGGTTAAGCTTATATTTAAAGTAGATATAGAAAATAAATGCTAATACTGATTTTAGTGATTTTGGTTGTTAAAACTCATATTAATCAGTAGCTTGTTATGTTTTTTTTGATAGGTTTATCAAGTGGGGTTTCGACATAACTATTAATCCAAATTAAAAAAACGAGTCTTACTTAAAGTAATACTCGCTTTATTTAGTGGGATTCAATCTCGAAATATATAGCTTTTATTCTTATTATTCTGGCCTAGCTTTACTAAACACACTGCCTAAATCTGCGTATTGATTTGCGCCTAATCGCGCTAATGGATTAAGTGCATTGGCGTCGATTATATGTCGTCCATTTTTTTCACTAATGGCGTTATCGTCTACCCACAACTCTTTGGCTTCAACAAAAATGAGTTGTTGCGGCGTATTGCCAATCTCACTAACGCTATGAACTTCGCATAAGTAAGCAATTGGCGCACCTGCAATTCGTGGCAGCGGCCACTGGTCTTGCTCAACAAGTGACAAATCATTTTCAGTCACTTCACTATGACCGTAATCAAGCGTGGCTGCCGTAGCACTTACTAAATCGGCTTGATTGGCATGCGCGATATGCACCACACAAAACTTGCCCACTTCTAGGTTCGTTACTGTGTCTTTGGCATCACCATTTGGCTTTTTACCAATAGATAACATCATTAACGGCGGATCGCTACACACAGCATTAAAGTAAGAAAATGGCGCTAAATTGAGTGTACTGTTTTCGTTTTCAGAAAGTACCCAAGCAATAGGGCGGGGAATAATGGTTTGTGTCATT
>CALJMY010000127.1 GCA_937981905.1 uncultured Enterobacterales bacterium | reverse complement strand
GCGGCACCAGGTAATGAAAGCGCCGTGACTAAAACATACAATAGAAAGAAACCACCAATAACAAGCAGCGGCGATTGGATTTTCCATTGCGTAAATTGCTCCATCGACCCTTTTAAGCCATCAAGTGTTAATAATTGATGTAAGTCAAAGTGAAAAAACAACCCTATGCCTGCAATTGCAATTAAGAGTATAAATAATTTTTTAATCATATTGTGTTTCCTTAATTTTTAAAAAACTGCCATTAGCGTAAATATAAACAGTCAGTTAAAACGAATATGTTAGCGTTAATTTAGCGTTGATTGGTAATTCAGGTAAAACTAATGTGGCACCAAAAAAGCCTCCCTCAAAAACTGGGCGGAAATTTTCTTCGTTGGTCAAGTTGTTCAAATCAAAACGCAACTTTGTGCTATCCGTAAAGCTGTAACTCGTATTAGCGTTTAATGTGTGTTGATCGCGAATTTTCACTGTTCCTAAGAAATCTAGTGGATAGCTTTTAGTGTATATTCCAGAAAATCCAGCTTGCCATTTCGGCGTAATTGAATAATTGCCGTTAAAGCTAAACGATTGCTCGGGAATACCCTGCACGCGATTATTTGATGGTTCAAATGGTGAAAAACTCGGAGAGCCAACACCTGTGCCTTCAATTATATCAGGACGCGAATTATCAAAAGCATCTGCAACTTGACGAGTTTCTTGACTACTCGCCGAATTGTCATAGCGTGCATCAATATAACTATAACCAGCACTTAACCATAATGGATAAGCATCGTAAAATACTTGAGTTTCAAAACCTTCAGTACGAATTCCGGTATTACTACCATCACGATTACGCAAACTACGACGTTGGCTAAATATAGCAGCATCAGCGTACCAATCATTATCAGTTGGTGCATACTTCAAACCAAATTCAACTAAGGTATTTTCAGTCGCAAAGTTTTGAGCACTAATTTCATTATCGCCGCCCAATGCCGTGCCGCCAGCAATGCTGTTAGATGTTGCTTCGTTATAACTTGCCGCGCCATACGTTGTGAAATCTTTATTGAGTGAATAATTAAAACTCAACTGAGCAGAATGAAGTACTTCATTAATAGTATCTCTTGCCGCAACCTGACCTTGTGGCGCAATAGGATCTCGCGCTGTTACATCGTAGTAATCTGCACGATAGCCTATACTGGTATGTAATTTATCTGTCCAATCAGAATCTTGTTGAATCGCAATCCCTGTTTGTATTGAACTTGAATCTGTCGTGTCTGATAAATTAAAATCACCTGTGCCATCGTTATTAATGTCGTATTGAGCTCCTGGAGAAACAAAGACTCCGGGACGAAATTCAACTAATCGTGCTTGTTGCTCACTCGTTAATGGAATACGGCGATTTGAAATTGGCCCCGTTAAATCAATGGGTGCATCAGCTTCTGTCGTAAATTGACTAAAACCACGCACTTTGTTGTAACGTACATCAAAAGCAACAATAGTTTGTTGATCATCATTCCACTGATACGTTAACTCAGAGCGGTTTTGTGCTGTATCTGCACCATCAATAATTTCAACAAAACTGTTTTGAGAGATTTCTTCACGTGACAAATGCTGAAAGTAACTAATATTTTTAAAAGACAAATTACTTGATAGTTCACGCTTATAAATACTGTGTAATAAATACGTTGTTGCTTCATTTTCATTATCAGGATCAGTTAATACTCGGCTTCTATCAATTTTAACTAAACCTGTTGGAGAAACAATAGAACCTGCAGCAGGAACAGTACTACCGTTACTTTGCACACCTTGGCCCGTGATATATAAACCATCATCGATTAATGCTTGAGTCGGGCGATTGAAACCGGCGTTATCGGTAAATTCAACTTGATAGAATTCAAAGTTTAAATCCCAGCTACTTTTATCATCTGGTAATATACTCAATGCAGCAAAGACACTATCGCTTTCGGTACCAGAAAAATCATAAAAACTACCGCTATCAACACGTTCAGCACTTACTCTAAAGCCAATTTCATCTTTAACGATTGGTGCACTATAATCGATTTGAGCGCGATAATTATCCCAACGACCTGCCGATAACGTCACTTTACCTTTTGTTTCATCAACCGATGCTTTTTTCGATTGCAAGTTCACGAAACCACCATTACGTTGGCTAGAACCAAATAAAACCGTTGGCGCACCTTTTACAACATCTATTTGATCGACGGCGTTAAATGATAACGGTACACCAAAACCATTATTCCCCGCTTGACGACGAACACCATCTTGAAATAACTCACCTAACTGACCACGAATAGTCGGCAAACTTGGCGCGCCAAAACCACTCGCTGAATAGGTATTAGGACTCACAGCTAACACATCTTGTAAGCTTGTAATATTAAGCTGTTCGATTAACTCACTTGAAATAGGCGTTACAGAACGCGCAATATCTTTCAGCGCAATATTGTCACCAAATGGACCATCAATAGATGTATCTTTAACTGACAGCCCTTGAGTATTATTAGCCTGTCCAATGACTTCAATTACTTCAACTGGAGCTTCTGCCGCCTGAGTGACTAAAGGAAGAGCTAATGCTGTCATCATTGATATTGATAGGTATGAGAGTTTCAAATGTGGTTCCTTAAATTTTCAATATATGTTGTTAATTTATCAATGGCATAGAGACCTTAAGATTAAGAAATAACTTTCAACCAATCTTGTTGAATATTTTATACAAACTATTAAATATTTTGAAAGAAAATAATAAACACACGGTCTTAATTATCTTATGGATATTAATTTAGGAAGTTTTATGAGTAACTCAATAAGTTCTGATACACAGAACCGTCTACAATGGTCTTTATTTTCACTACGTCTTGGTGTTTTTATTGTTATGGCAATGTGGACATTAGACAAATTTGTAAACCCTGGTCATAGCGCACGAATTTTTGAACATTTTTACGGAATTAGTGGGTCAAGTGATGTTGTTGCTTACATAATCGGTGCTTTACAAATCATATTAGTATTAGCATTTATGGCTGGTATTAAAAAACGTATTACTTACGGCGTAATTTTTGTAATGCATGGTTTATCTACATTGTCTTCATACAATCAATATATAGATGGTTTCAATAATCTATTATTCTTTGCAGCATGGCCAATGTGGGCTGCATGTTTTGCATTGTATTTATTACGTGATGAAGACGTAAAATACACGATTAAGTAATCATATATTATTAATCAATAAAAAAGGCTAGAAATTTTTAGCCTTTTTTTTATCATAATTTTATATACTGTAATCGTAGATTCGCTATCAAATTCATCTTTATTAATAGTAACAACACGTTGTGGAAACGGAATTTCTATATTGGCATTATTAATTGCTTTATACACTTGACCATTAATATCTAGCTTAGTTTGAATTATCTTGGTCGTTGGTACCCAATAACGATAACTAATAGTCACGCCACTAGCGGCAAAAGCTTCAATACCAATCTGTAAATTATCATCGACTAATTCATGTTCTTTTAATATATGTTCAATCAGATTAATGGCGGTGTCAGAACAAGCACTATAGGCAATATCTATTTCACCTTTGACTAATGAATACTTAAATGAATTATGTAGAATCTCACCAACAATATGTTTATTAGGAATAGTGATTTCAACATTATCTTCATTAACCAAAATGGTATAACCAAGTTCTATTGTTTTTACTTGGCCATTTACGTTTTTAACTTCAATTGTGTCGCCAACAACAAACGGACGAGTTGCAATAATTGCTAAACCAGCGCCGTAGTTTGATAACATTCCTTGTAATGCTAAACCAGCACCTAAAGAAGCAGCACCAATAGCCGCTACAAATGGTGTTACGCTAATACCAATTTTTCCAAGAACAATAACCACAACCATTAATATAAGCAGTACTTTTACGACACTACTGACAAAGTTAGTTAATGTAATATCTACATTATGTCGTGTCATAATTTTAGAAACGACATTGGCAATCTTTTGCGCTACCCACAAACCAATCAATAAAATGAAAATAGCGCCAACAACTTGCATGCTATATGTCACTAAATATTCAGTGATCATTGTGTAATACTTTTCAAATTGTTTTATTTCAGTATTTATCATTACGT
>CALJMY010000126.1 GCA_937981905.1 uncultured Enterobacterales bacterium | reverse complement strand
CCAGATTACAGCGAATCAACATTATTAGCAGAGCTAGATGAATGGTTGGTGCCATTTTTTGATGGTGCTAAAAAGCTCAATCAAATTAAAAAAGTGAATATTCATGATGCCCTATTATCTCGCCTTGAATGGAGTGAGCAGCAACAATTAAATGCGCTTTATCCAACGCATTTAAAAGTAGCAACGGGTTCTAATATTCGTCTTGATTATAGTGATGATGGCCAAGTTAAATTATCAGTTCGTATTCAAGAATTATTCGGCACTATGGTTAATCCAAGTGTGGGTCGTAATAAGTTACCTGTATTAATAGAAATGCTTTCCCCTGCACGACGTCCAATTCAAATAACAAAAGATTTAGTTGGTTTTTGGCATGGTAGCTACGCCGCTGTACAAAAGGATATGAAAAGCCAATATCCACGTCATTACTGGCCTGATGATCCAAGTACAGCTGTAGCGACTACTAAAAATAAACATCGAATGGGGTTAGATTTATTAAAAGGGAATTCGCCATAAATAATGAGAAAAACAATAGCATTAAGATAATTTAATCTTTATGAGCTCTTTTATTAAAATAAATGTTTATTTTTCGGTTTTACTCAATATTTAATTACAAAATAATTTTGCTTAAATATTCATAATTATTAATCATATTAGGCCTAAGATTCATAATTATGACTTTTTAATCATATTGGATTTTAAGCTTAATTTTCAGAGCCATCAGCCCAATGAATACGATGGTATTACGCCCATTTCTGTGTATTATTTATGGCAAAGTACGCTGTGTAATATAATGAATTAGATGTGGAGAAATTAAAAAATGAAAAGTTTTGAAGTCAATTTTGATGGTTTAGTAGGCCCAACTCATAATTACGCTGGACTGTCTGAAGGTAATGTAGCATCTGTCTCCAATGCTAAAAATAGTTCTAATCCTAAAGAAGCAGCACTTCAAGGTTTAAAAAAGATGAAAGCCTTATCTGATATGGGATTGCAACAAGGTGTTTTCGCTCCGCAAGAACGTCCAGATATTTATGCGCTAAAACGCTTAGGCTTTCAAGGTAGTGACGCTCAAATATTAGAAGCCGCTTATAAAGCATCACCGGCATTATTAGCCGCTTGTTGTTCAGCGTCTTCTATGTGGACAGCTAATGCTGCCACTGTTTCACCATCGGCTGATACCGCAAATAATAAAGTTCATTTCACCGCGGCTAATTTAGCTAATAAATTCCATCGCTCATTAGAACCAGAAACAACCAGTAATATTCTTAAAGCAATGTTTAGTGATACAACTCATTTTGAACATCATCAGCATTTGAATGATAATGAACACATGGGTGATGAAGGCGCTGCTAATCATACGCGTTTATGTGAAAGCTACGGCGATGCAGGCGTGGAGATTTTTACTTTTGGTCGTTATGGGTTTAATCGTAATATGCCCGCCCCTCAAAAATATCCAGCAAGACAGACATTAGAAGCGAGTCAAGCTGTTGCAAGGTTACATGGATTAACAGACGATAATGCTATTTTTGTTCAACAAAATCCTGATGTAATTGACCAAGGTGTTTTTCATAATGATGTGATTGGAGTGGGTAATCAGAACGTTCTGTTTTACCATGAACAAGCTTACTTAAATACAGCAGCATTTAAAGCTGAAGTGACTCAAAAATTTCAGACAGCAAGCAATAGTAATGATCTGTTTTTTCTGGAAGTACCAACCAATGAAGTACCGATTAAAGATGCCGTAAATACCTATTTATTTAATACGCAAATTGTTACGTTAGCTGATGGGTCAATGACAATAATTGCGCCAATGCATTGCCGTGAAAACGACAATGTACATGCCTATTTACAATCATTAACAGCAGCTAACAACCCAATTAATCATGTTAACTATTTCGATGTTAACGAAAGTATGAAAAATGGCGGTGGCCCTGCTTGTTTACGTTTAAGGGTGGCATTAACTCAACAAGAACTACAAGCCGTTAATCCAGCTTGTTTATTGACAGATTCTTTATATAATCAACTAGTCGGTTGGGTTAATAAAAACTACCGTGATTCTTTAGCGCTTAATGATTTAAGAGACCCACAATTATTACTTGAATCAAGAAGTGCATTAGATGAATTATCACAAATTCTAGCATTAGGATCAGTTTATCGTTTTCAACAATAAACTGATGTTTCATTACTCTTAAATAAAGTGCAATACATATGATGAAAGAACGTTTAATCAATATTCGTAAAAAAATACCTAACTGGGTATTTAATGGCATTATATTTATTGTACTGTTTACTGCTTTTTCAAGTTTTCTAGCTCGTAATATGCTGTCACGTGATCAAGTTATGCCGCCTTTGGTTATTAGCGAAAATTTGAAACTGTTAGATGAACCTTTAACTCAAAACAGTTGGGAAGATTCCCCCCAACACCTCGTATATTTTTTTGCGCCATGGTGCCAAGTTTGTGCATTGAGTCAGCCCTCTCTTGAAGCTTTTGCAAAGTTAAAGCCTAATATCCCTATCGTTATGGTTGCACTAGATTGGCAATCACCTAGTGAGGTTTCTGCTTTTAAAACCGATCATGGCTATGAACAGCTTATTTTATTAGGTAATAGTGACTTTAAAAATCAATGGCAAGTTGATGCCTACCCAAGTTATTATTTTGTTGATAATAAAGGACAGATAACTAGTAAAGATCGTGGTTTAGTGACTCTTCCCGGTTTATTAGCTCGTTCTATTTAATCATTTCAATATTATCAATGAGATATTATTTATAGGCGTATTCTTAAGTACCTTATTAGAGGTATAATTTTCTCGTTTGAGCACTCGTATCATAGTGACTAGTTATTTTATTTAAGTATTGAGAAATTATTTCATGCCGAAAAAAGCAAAACCTAAAGCCACACCAGTAACTACATCTTCTTGGTTTAAAAAATCACTTATATTACTCGCTAAAATTACTTTTATTGTTGTCGTTGTTATTGCTGGCTACGCTATTTATTTAGATAGCAATATTGATCGTAAATTTTCAAAAGATCATTGGGATATACCTGCTAAAGTTTATGCTCAATCTTTATCGTTAACACCACAGCAACGTATTGCTAGAAGCCAAGTAACACAAGAACTTGATACATTAAATTATCGACGCGTTAGCAACCCTGTCAATCCAGGTGAATATTCAGTATCGGATACAAAAATTGATATTCATCGACGTGCCTTTTCATATTTAGATTCAGCCTATCCAACTCAACGCGTGATGTTAAAATTCGATGGGAATTACCTACATTCAATAGTTGTATTAAAAACAAGAGAACAATTGACGCAATTTAATATTGAGCCCAAATTACTTAAACGTATTAGTAATAGTCGAAAAGAAGATAGATTGTTTGTTCCTCGAGAACAAATTCCAGAGCTGTTAATAGCGACTTTAATTCATGTTGAGGATCGTAACTTTTACCAACATAGTGGTATTGCCCCATTATCAATTTTACGTGCGCTTGTTGCTAACATTAAAGCTGGTAGAACCGTACAAGGTGGATCGACCTTAACTCAGCAGCTAGTTAAAAATGTATTTTTAACTAGAGAGCGCTCTATTCTTAGGAAAGCAAACGAAGCCTTATATTCTTTGCTTATTGAATTAAAATATTCAAAAGATGAGTTAATTGAATTTTATTTGAATGAAGTATTTTTAGGTCAAAACGGCACATTAAGTGTTAATGGATTTGGCTTAGCCAGTGAGTTTTACTTTGCCCGTCCAATTGATGAATTAACGCCAGATCAAATAGCATTATTAGTGGCGATGATTAAAGGACCTAGTTACTACAATCCTAAACGTTATCCAGAACGTGCTTTAGAACGTAGAGATTTTATTTTACGTCAAATGATCAGCCAAAATTTTATAAGTGCTGCTCAATATAAACAGTCTGCGAAATCACCATTAGGATTAAAGAATAGCGTTGCTAAGCATGGGCAATATCATGGGTTTATGTCTCTTGTTCGGCATGAATTAAAGACTCGTTTTACTCAAGATTTCTTTAACAAAAATGGCAATAACAACAGCGGAATTTCAATTTACACGACGTTAGATAGTAATGCTCAACGCTTTGCGCAAGAAAGTATGACTAATCGAATTAGTCAATTTGAAAAAGCTAAAAAAACAAGCCAATTACAAGGTGCGATGGTCGTAGCTAATTATAAAACAGGCCATATAAAAGCGATTATTGCAGGTAAAAACCAAAACTATGCTGGGTTTAATCGTGCAATCAATGCCAAACGTCCAATAGGGTCATTAATCAAACCTTTCATTGTTGCTACGGCATTAGAAAATGGTGGTAAATATAGCTTAGCAACGCAATTAGAAGATAAAAAAATAGCGCTTAAAAATAATGATGGTGAGCAATGGGCACCGCTTAATTATGATAAAAAGTTTCGTGGTCAAGCGAGTATCATCGATAGTTTGGTCCATTCTTATAATATTCCTATGGTGAACTTAGGCATGGAAGTCGGTTTAGATAATGTTTCATATGCATTACAACGTGCGGGATGGAGTGATTCGCTAAAATTACGCCCATCAATGTTATTGGGCGCTATTGAAACCAGCCCTTGGTTAGTAACGCAACTTTATCAAAGTTTAGCTAATGACGGCGAACAACGCCCACTTCACACAGTATTAGCTGTAACAACAATGGAACAAGAAACTTTTTACGCTGATGAAATATCACCAATCCAAGTAGTTAGTCCAACCGCTAGCTTTTTAACGAAGTACGCTTTAAATCAAGTGACTAAAAATGGCACATCGAGATCTCTGAGATGGAAAAATAAAGGTTTAAACTTGGCAGGAAAAACAGGAACAACTGATGATTTACGTGATAGCTGGTACGCAGGCTTTGATAATAATGAAACAGCTGTTGTCTGGCTTGGACGCGATGATAATAAGCCTATTGGCTTAACAGGCAGTAGTGGCGCACTCACTGTTTATAGTGATTTTATTAAACTACGAGGCGGTGTATCACTTGAACTTGAAAACCCTAGCAGTGTGACTACTGGTTATTTTAATAGCCGAAGTGGGCTTCCTAGCGGTCAAGGTTGTGACAATACAATACCACTCCCCGTAATGAAAGCGGCTTATTCAGCACAAAGTTGTAATAGAGAAATTAAGAACGATAATAATGACACGGCCGAGAAGAAATCAATCTTAGATAATTTTTTAGGATTATTTTAAATAATTAGCGTGGACAATAACAACCGGTTGCTTCACTTGTAACGACTGGTGAACTAAAACCTTGACGATAATTACTAAGAACTACATCAACTAAACTGTTGTCAGCAGAACAATCTAAGCCTGTAGAATATGGGCCTACGTATAATAAATTTTCATTGCTGTCTGTGATTAAAATAGCGGGTGTAGCAGGAATGAAATCTGCAATATTATTATTAGTAACATCAATATTTACAATATTAAAATTATCATTGATAGCTATGTTATCAATGACTTCTTTGTGTTCTTTTGTTAATAAAGCACAGCTGCATTGACTGTCATAGAAATGAAAAACAGTTTGTTTTAATGATGAAGTTTGAGTATTAGATAACTCTTCTAACATCGTTGTAATTGGCGTGTTCAGTAGTTTAAATTCACTATCAAACTCAACTAAACGTTGTTGTACTAAGTAAACAAAACTACTGATAATTAAAACCAACCATAGCCCTACTAAAACATAATAGAAGGGCTTAATTTGATTACTTGAAGTTGGCAACGCTAGTGCTCATTTCATCACAAGAAACATTAATATTTTCAGCTTCACTAGACAAGACACCTACCTTATCAATATCTAATTGAACAGATTGTCTTAATCCTTCAGCACTATTGGCGATACCTTGTGTTGTAGATGATTGTTCTTCAACAGCACTTGCTACATTAATAGCTAAATCATTTGAAGTAGATACTAATTCAAATGCTTCTTGCATTTGTTGATGCGCATTAGTCACCACGCCAAGGATATCATCGACAACTTCAATTGAACTTGCCACTGACTTGGTTGAACGTTGTGAATAGGTTCCTAAATTAGCTAATGTTTCATCTACTTTATTAGTACTTTGTTTGGTTCTATTAGCTAATGCTCTTACTTCATCTGCAACTACGGCAAAACCTCGCCCTTGCTCGCCAGCACGTGCCGCTTCAATAGCCGCATTTAGCGCTAGTAAATTAGTTTGTTCTGCAATACTTGTTATTTCTGATAGCACCATTGAGATAGTTTCACTTGAAGCCGCTAGCTTATCAATATCATCACCAGTTTGTTTCAATGCTACAGCTAATTCTGTATTTTTAGAATGTACGGTATCAATATCAGTTCTAGCTATTGTAGTTTTTTCATTTGCTTGCTGAATAGACTCGCTTAATTGATGGGTATCTTGAGCAATAGAAGAAACTGTAGAGGCCATTTCTTCTGCTGATGTAGCTATAGCATTTGTTTCATCTTGTTTTAATTCAGATGATGCTTTTAATTCATCGCGAGCAACTAATAAGTTCTCTGCATTACTTAAGAAGTTTGCAGATTGTCGTTGAATATCTGAAATGACATTATCTAGCGTTCCTAGTAATTGATTAAAGTTTTTAAGCACTTGATTGTCATGTTCGTTAACACGCACTTTTAAATCGATAGCTTTTGAATCGCCCATGATTTTTTCAGCGGCGTCAGATAATTCACTGCCAACAATACGCTCATCATTGAGTGTTTTAGCAATGTAGCCAGCCACAAGACATTCAAAAGCGAAATAAACAGCATGAATAAGGACATTATTAAATTCTAAGCGATCAGGAGTAAATACGAATACACCTACATCATTACTTTGCATAAAATAAAAGGACATATGATGCGTACCAACTAGTAGTAAAGTCGATATATATATACGCCAATCATTC